>JAJPKI010000116.1 GCA_021323835.1 Verrucomicrobiota bacterium
AAAGTCGGCGGCACGTTGCTCATCATTTTCATTTATGGCTGCACGGATGAATTTCATCAACGTTATGTTGCCACGCGCACGCCGCATTTCACGGACGTGCTGATTGACACGACCGGCGGCGCAATCGGGCTGCTCGCGCTTTGGATTTGGCATTGGCTCAGGAAACCGAAACTCAAAAAATAAAATGTGAAGCGTCCGCTCGTTGCCGTCGTTTCGTTTTACGCATTTGAATTGTTGCTGGCGGAAATCTGTAAACCGCCGGTGGCGATTTTATTTATCGTTTCATTTTCGATTCTCGCGCTGGTGCTGGCGCTCAAAAAATTTCGTCTGGTTTTAATTTTCGCGCTATTGATTTTTGCCGGCTGGACGAATCTGGTTTTTCGCGAAGCAATCATCTCGCCAAATGATTTACGAAATCTGATTGCCGACCAGACGGAAATCGTTTCCGTTCGCGGCACGCTCGAACAAAAGCCGCAAATAAAAATTTCTGAAAGTCATGGCGAAGAAACGGAACATTCACTATCGCAAGTTCGCGTTTTCGAAATCCGCACTAACGAAAATTGGCAGCCGGCATTCGGTGAAATCACTGTTTCTACGCCAAATGAATTGCCTGCAAATTTCTTTGCCGGACAAAAAGTGGAAATTTCCGGCGTCATTGCCAAACCGCCGCTGCCATTGGCCGAAGGACTTTTCGACGAACGAAATTATTTGGCAACGCGCGGCATTTTTTACCAACTAAAAACGTCTTCGACGAACGATTGGCAATTGCGCGAACCAATTTATCAAATACCGCCGCTTACCGACCGCTTTTTGAATTGGTCGAAACAAACACTCGCTGTCGGTTTGCCGCAGGACGGAATTTTGCAATTGCTTTGGGCGATGACACTCGGCTGGCGAACGGCGTTCACAGGCGATGTCGGCGACCCTTTTTTGCGCGCTGGCACGATGCATTTATTTGCAATTGACGGTTTAAGAATTGCGCTGATTTCTGGAATTCTCGTTGCGTTGCTGCGTGTGCTGCAACTTTCGCGCGCGTGGTGTGGAGCGATTGCGATTCCGGCGATTTGGTTTTACAGCGCCGCGACCGGCTGGGAATCGTCCGCGATTCGCGCGAGTGTGATGATGACGATTGTTCTCGGCGGCTGGGCGCTGAAACGCCCGAGCGATTTAATCAATTCACTCGCCGCGGCCGCATTTCTGATTTTACTTTGGGAACCGCGCCAACTTTTCGAAGCCAGTTTTCAACTTTCATTTTTCGTGATGTTGACGATTGGCCTGCTGCTGCCAAAGTTAAATAATTTCACCGATGGGCTTTTGCGGCACGACCCGTTTTTGCCGGACGATTTAATTCCAAAATGGCGTCGCGCGGCGATTTGGACTTTGCGAAATCTTGCGCGTTACTTTTCGCTGTCGTTTGCTGCGTGGCTTGGCTCGATTCCATTGAGCGCGCTGTATTTTCATTTGTTCAGCTCCATTTCGCCAATTGCCAATCTCATTGCCGTTCCCCTCGGGACGTTCGCGCTCATGGCCAATCTCGGCGCGCTGATTTGCGGAAATGGGTTTCCGTTCGCAACCGAATTGTTCAACAACGCCGCGTGGTTTTTCATGTCGGCCATGCAATGGGTCAGCGCGGAATTTACAAAAATTCCCGGCAGCTATTTTTACGTGCCATCGCCGTCGTGGATTTCCATTGGAATTTACTATGCGATTTTAATCGTCGCGTTGAGCGGAAGTTTAAAAACGCTTTCGCGAAAAATAATTTTTGCAGCAATTTTGATTTTAATCGCCGCAATTTATTTTTACAGTTGGGAAAATTCGCGCGGCCAAACTGAAATCACAATTTCGCCGCTGAACGGCGGCCACGCCGTTTTTGTTGACGCCGCCGGAACAAAAAATGATTGGCTGATGGATTGCGGAGACGAAGACGCGGTGAATTTTACATTGAAGAATTTTCTTCGCGCGCACGGCGTAAACAAAATTTCGAGGCTCGCTTTGACGGAAGGTGAAGCGCGCAATTGCGCTGGCGCAGAATTGCTCGACCAGGATTGTGGCATTGGTGAATTGTGGACAAGTCCGGCGCATTTCCGCTCTAGCGTTTACAACGAAATCATTTCGCAATTTGAAAAATCAAATCACCGGAAAATTTTTAGGTGCGGCGACCAAATCGGCGATTGGCAAATCCTTTGGCCGATGGCGACAAATAATTTTTCCCGTGCCGATGACAACGCCCTCGTCATGCTCGGAAATTTTTCCGGCACGCGCATTTTGTTGTTTTCGGATTTGGGCCGCGCCGGCCAAAGCGAATTGCTTTCGCAAACAAATGATTTGCGCGCGGACGTTGTCGTTGCCGGATTGCCGACGGAAGGCGAGCCGCTTTCTGATTCGTTGATTGCTGCGATTCAGCCAAAAATAATTGTCGTCGCCGATTCGGAATTTCCCGCGCAGCGGCGCGCGGACGCAAAATTAAAAGAGCGGCTTGCCGAAAAGAAATTACCGGTGCTTTATACGCGTGATTCCGGCGCGGTAAAAATTGTTGTGGACAAAAACGGTTGGAAATTGCATTTGGCGGACGGGCAAAATTTTTCTGGAAATCCTGCGCGCGACTCAATGCCAGTCCCACGACCACCATGAGCGTTTGGTGATGTGCGGCACGTGCCGTTCGCGGGTCAGGCACACGGAAACGTAGCGCGCTTCGGGAATGACAAATTTTTTGACTTCGACGGTGACGCCTTCGACCGGAAAGCTGGATAAAATTTTTTCAGCGATGTCCGTTGCCAGGCTCTCAATGAGTTTCCATTGCCGCCGCTCGCCGAATTTCAGAAGCCACTGAGACACTTCGTAATAATTTATCGTCCGTTCGATGCGTCCGCTGACGGCCGCCGATGAAAAATCGAATTTCATGTCTGCCGAAATCAGCAAACGCTGCGGCTTGGCGCGCTCTTCTTCGGAAACTCCGACGCGGTAAAAGACTTCTAAATCGGCGATGGTGATGTAGGACATGACTGGTAGCGCAACACTTTTTATAACCCCGCTTACTTCTTTTTGCAACCGCCTTTGACTACGGCTTCAATCAAAATTTTCGTCGGCTTGTTCAATTTTAATTTTTTAGCTTCGGCCAATTTGAGCCAGCGAAACTCACGGCCTTCCTCGTTCAATTTGACTTTTGGATTTTTTTCCACGCAGCGACAGGTGTAATTCAGCAAAACAAAATGCGCGTCGCGATAAAATTCCTTTGAATGAATGCAGTCCTGGACGAGAACAAATTTGATGTCGCGGATTTTCAAGTTCGTTTCTTCCAAAATTTCGCGGCGCAACGCGGCTTCGCTGGTTTCGCCAAATTTAATTTTCCCGCCGGGAATTCCCCATTTGTTCGACCATTTGTGCGTGCGAATCATCAACGCTTCATTTTTGGAATTGAAAATCAGCGCGCCGACAGTCGAGACGGGAATCTTTTCATCCGATTCGACGCGGCCGAATCGAAAATGATTTTTTTTCAAATGTTCGCGCAGTTCGCACAAGTGCTCGACGATTAAATCCGGCTTGGCCGCCCGCAATTGCTCGAGCGTGTTGTAGCCGGTCAACACCGCGCAGGAATGAATGCCGCCGTGCCGCGCAGTCTCGATGTCGTGCTCCATGTCGCCGATGAAGAGCGTTTCGTCAGGCTTCAAATTATTTTCGCGAAGAATCTCATGGATTTTTTCGCGCTTGTCCCAAACGTCGGTGTAAGGTTTTTCGAGGAACTTGTCGAAACGAATGTCACGATTCTGCACCGCAAAATGGTCGGCGTGAACCGTGCTTAAAAGAAACGTGCGGATTTTGTGCGCACGGCAGAATTCCAGAAATCTCCGCGCGTGCGGCAATTCCACGACCGACGTTTGCGCTCGACGAAATTCAGCGTGAAACCACTCTTCCAGCTTTGGCATCGGCACGTGCGGCGTGTGGCGGTCGTAAAATTTTGTGAACGGCAATTGAAATTCCACGCGGAATCGTTCAAGCGACATTTCCGGCTTGCCGGCTTGCGTCAAAACAAAATTCGACGCTTTCAAAACGGCGGGCAAATCGTCAACGAGCGTGCCGGACCAGTCGAAAATAATATTGCGGATCACGCGAAGAATTTAACCGCACGTTAACGTCGAGACAAAGAAAATGCGCAATGATTTCAAGTTTGCGCCGCGGACGATTCGCGGATAAGAATTGAATCGTGAGCAAGCAATCCAAATCGCAATGGGATTTCGGTGAATTGTTTCCGGCGGAGCAAACGCGGAAAATTTTTTCCGTCGGTGAATTGACCGAACAAATCCGCCGGTTGCTCGAAAAGCAAATCGGCTCGATTTGGATTAGCGGCGAAGTCACAAATTTTCGCGCTCAAAGTTCCGGTCACATTTATTTCACGCTCAAAGATGCCAGCGCGCAAATCAGTTGCGTTTTGTTTCGCGGCGAAACCATGCCGCATCGCGAATTGATTTCCGACGGCCAAAAAATTCTCGTGCAAGGCGACGTGACCGTTTACGAGGCGCGCGGCAATTATCAAATCATTGTCCGCGCCGTGGAATTGCAAGGCGTCGGCGCGCTGCAAATCCAGTTTGAAAAACTGAAACAGAAATTGGCGGCGGAAGGTTTGTTCGCGCCGGAACGAAAACGTTCGCTGCCAAAATTTCCCCAACGAATTGGCTTGGTCACGTCGCCAACCGGCGCGGCGATTCGCGACGTGCTGCACGTGATTCAACGGCGAAATCCGGCGCTGGAAATTATTTTGGCGCCGTGCCGCGTTCAAGGCGATGGCGCGGCGCGCGAAATTTCCAAAGCAATTCAATTGCTGAATGAGTTCGGAAATTTGGATTTGATTTTGGTAACACGCGGCGGCGGCTCGATGGAAGATTTGTGGGCGTTCAACGAAGAAATTGTCGCGCGCGCCATTTTTGAATCGAAAATTCTTGTCGTTTCCGCCGTCGGCCATGAAATTGACTTTACCATTTCGGATTTTGTCGCGGACATCCGCGCGGCGACGCCAAGCGCGGCGGCGGAAATTATCACGGAAGGAATTTTTTCTAGCTGCAAATTTTTGTCGCAATGCGGCGAGCGAATGCGGCAATTGTTCCGGCAGCAAATCAAAGACAAAGAATTTTTGTTGGAACAAGTTTCGCAGCGGCTCGCGCGCGCGCATCCGCGGCGGAAATTTCAAAATTGGCTTCAGCGGCTGGACGATTTGCAGAATAGTTTGTCCCGCTGCGCGAAACATGGCGCGCGACATTCGCAAATTGTCCTGCGAAATTTGTCGGAGCGATTGCATCGCATCCGGCCGTCGCAATTTTTAAAACAACGGCGCGAACAGTTGCGACAAATCCAAAAGCAATTAAATTTGCTCGGGCCGGAGCAGGTTTTGTCGCGCGGTTATTCGATTACGATGGACGCGGGGAGCGGAAAAGTTTTGCGCGACGCGAAGAAAATTGCAGCCGGACAAAAATTAAAAACGCGATTGAAAACCGGCGACATTATCAGCAAAGCGGAAAAATAATCGCGTTCGCGTCAATTACTGCAAGCTGGACTTTGGCGATTTTTTGATTTAGCATTTGTTCTCGTGGCGAATTCAATTAAAACGGCGGGAAACAGTTCTGCCAAAACTCCGCCGTTCGAGGAGGCGCTGAAAAAATTGGAAGGCATCGTCGAGGCGATGGAGTCCGACGATTTGCTGCTGGAAACTTTGCTCGCAAAATACGAAGAAGGTTCGAAGCTCGTGAAAGCCTGTCAGGAAAAGTTGGCTGCCGCGGAATTAAAGATTCTGCAGTTGGAAAAAACTGCCGCGAGTGAGCTGAAATTGAAACCGATTGATTTGCAGGAAGAATAATTTTTAACATGACACGTTATCTCGACATGGTGGACGGCCCGGAGCACGTGAAAAAACTCACGCTGCCACAATTGCAGGAACTCGCCGGTGAAATCCGCGAGGAACTCATCGCCGGACTCGCCAAAGCGGGCGGCCATCTCGGCCCGAATCTCGGCGTCGTGGAATTGACGCTGGCGCTTCACAAAGTTTTCAATTCGCCGAAAGATAAATTTGTCTGGGACGTGAGCCATCAGGTTTATGTCCACAAAATTTTGACCGGACGCAAAAATCGTTTTCGCACCATGCGCCAAACCGACGGATTGAACGGTTTCGCGCTGCGCACGGAGAGCGAGCACGATTGCTACGGCGCAGGTCATGCGGGCACGGCGCTTTCGGCAGCGCTCGGCATGGCGGCGGCGCGCGATAAAAAAGGTTCGAATGAAAATGTCGTTTGCATTTTCGGCGACGCGGCGTTGACGAACGGAATTTCTTTCGAAGCGATGAACAACGTCGCGCATACGACGAAAAAGTTCATCGGCATCCTTAACGACAACGAATGGAGCATCGCCAAAAACGTCGGCGCAATTTCGGCTTACCTTAACAAACTCATCACGAACCCGCGTTACAACAAACTCGCGCGCGATTTTGAAAATTTTGTAAAGCGCCTGCCGAAAGGCGAACTTGCTGCGCGGCTCGCGCACAAAGCAGGCGAAGGCGTGAAAGGCGCGTTGAGCATGGGCATGCATCAAAAACAGGAAGTGGCGATTGACGCCGACGGCCGCGGCGGCTTCGGCAATCCGGTTTTGTTCGAGGAAATGGGCATGCGTTATCTCGGCCCGATTGACGGACACAATTTGCCATTGCTCATCAGCACGCTCGAATTTGCCAAGACGTGCGATTATCCGATTGTCATCCACATTTTGACGCAAAAAGGAAAAGGTTTCGACGCCGCGCTGAAATTTCCGGAAAAATTTCACGGCCTCGGACCTTACGACGCGAAAACTGGTGAAACACCGGCAGCCAAACCAAATGCCGCGCCGATGTATCAAGATGTCATGGGCCAAACGCTCGTGAAATTGTGCCAGCGCGACAATCGGCTTGTAGGCATAACTGCCGCCATGCCGACCGGCACCGGCATGAAGCATTTGGAGAAGGCAATGCCCGACCGATATTTCGATGTCGGCATTGCCGAAGAACATGCCGTGATTTTTGCGGCGGGCATGGCGACGATGGGATTTCATCCGGTCGTGGCGATTTATTCCACATTTTTGCAACGCGCTTACGATTGCATTCATCACGACGTTTGCTTGCAGGATTTGCCGGTGATTTTCTGCATGGACCGCGCCGGACTTTCCGCGAACGACGGCCCGACGCATCACGGACTTTTTGACATTTCATATTTACGTTGTTTGCCGAACGTCATTGCGATGGCTCCGGCAAATGAAGATGAACTCGCGGACATGATGTTCACCGCATCGCATCAGAATCATCCGACGTTCATCCGCTATCCGCGCGGAAATGCGGAAGGCACGCCATTGAAAGAGCAGCCGCAATTGCTCGAAATCGGCAAAGCGCAAGTCGTGCAAAATTTTTCGAGCAACGGCAAAAAGAAAGCCGCACTGTTCGGTCTTGGTCCGATGAATGCGATTGCGCGCAAAGCCGCGGAGCAATTGGCGAACGACGGATTTGACGTCGCCGTCATTAATCCGCGATTTACCAAGCCGATTGACATGGGCACGCACGAATTTTTCGGTCGCGCGGCGGATGTTGTTGTTACAATCGAGGATCACGTGCTTATGGGCGGCTATGGTTCGTCGGTTTTGGAATTGTTCAGCGAAAAAAATGTCACGACGCCCATCGTGCGCATCGGCTGGCCTGACCAATTTATCGAACACGCTTCAACGCAGGATGAATTGCGCAAAAAATACGGCCTGACGGTTGAAAACATCGTCGCCAAAGTGAAAGCGCAATTCGGTGACGCAACGGCGAAGGTAACGAATTTAATTGAAGTTGCATGATATGAAGCGATGGATACTTCCGATTATTTTGACTGTCTTGATACCGCTCATTGCCTTTGGAAGATTCGTTGAAGCTTACAATAACAAACCACTAATTGAAAAATCCCAGCTTGTCTTTGTTGGAAAAATTAAAAACATTAAACGATCAGGTATTACCACATCTTTAAGTTATCCGAGTTGGGAAAATTCTGTATTTGAATGGTTGATTGCAGACGTTGAAGTTATTGAACCGGTGAAGGGAGTCCAAACAAACAGCACCATTCAAGTGGCGCTGTTGTCTGTGGATGAAACTAAGGGGCCTCGTCCGATGTTTAACGCACCCGGGATGCTTGAACCTAAAACAAATGAAATGTTTCTATTTTGCTTGTCCCCCAGTTCCATGACAAATGTTTTCGCTGCCGTTACAGCACCATTCGATGATGATTTATCAATTTTTCGGTTGGACAGAAAAAAGTGGGATCCAAAAACATATTCGGAAGGTTTCAAAGATGAGCGTTTAGCGTTGATTTGGAGTTTGGTGGACGACAAAGGGCAAATAATTCAGCAAAGTGTGCAGAAAATGCGTGAGATTTATGTAAAAGAAATTAAAACGTTGCCAACAAATTCTCTTGTCTATTTGCAGTGGGAATCGCGAACTAATGCCAGCGGCTGGGTGGCGAATTTCCCGAAAAAGATGACAACACGACAAATCGAAATCCACAGCAGATAATTCACAACTAGTATGCGGGTTTGATGTGGCGTAAATTCAGCCGGCGTTCTCAATCGGCTTGGCGGAAATTTCCAGCATTCGTTCAATCGGCAAACGCGCGCGTTTCAAAATCTTTTCCGGCAATTCAATTCGCGGCGCGAGATTTTTCATGCAGTCGCGAACTTTTTCGAGCGTATTCATTTTCATGTATTTGCACTCGCTGCAACGGCAATTGTCCGACGGCAATTGCATCGCGTTGAAAACCGGCGCACACAAAAATTCTTTGCCCGGACATTCGCGCTGCATCCGATGAATAATTCCCGATTCCGTCACGACGATGAATTGCTTGGCCGGATTCGTTTTGCAGTAATCAATCATCTTTTCCGTCGAAGCCACCGCATCCGCCAAATCGCGCACATCGCGCAAACTTTCAGGATGCACCACGACTTTCGCATCGGGAAATTGCTGCTTCAATTTCAAAATATTCTCGCGCTGAAATTCCACGTGCGCGTAACAATTGCCTTTCCATAAAGTCATTTTGCGGCCCGTTTGCTCCATGACCCATTGGCCGAGATTTTCGTCCGGCACGAATAAAATGTCTTTGTCCTTCGGGGCGGCGTGAACGATTTTTTCCGCGTTGCCGCTCGTGCAAATCACGTCGCACAGTGCCTTCACCGCCGCGCTGCAATTGATGTAAGCAATCGTCCAGAAATTCGGATTCGTCTTTTGCAGCGCTTCCAATTTGTCCACGGGACAACTTTCTTCCAGCGAACAACCGGCATTCGCATCCGGCAACACGACGATTTTGTTCGGATTCAGAATTTTTGCCGTCTCGGCCATGAAATGCACGCCGCAGAATACAATTACGTCCGCCGAAGTTTTGGCCGCCTGCTGCGAAAGTCCGAGCGAATCGCCAACGTAATCCGCGATGTCCTGAATTTCCGGCACCTGATAATTGTGCGCGAGGATGACGGCGTTCAGTTGCTTTTTGAGCGCAAAAATTTCTTTGGCGAGCGGCTCGAATTTGTTTTTCGACATCGCGGCGCGGGGATGGATTTCAGCAACATCAATCACAGCTTAATTTTACTTCGATTTTTATCCGTGTTCAATCTGTGTTTCGTCCGTGGCTGAAAGAATTCGCCATTCCCCTTGCGGCAAACTGCCGAGCCAAAAATTTCCGATGCGCACGCGAAGCAATCGCAGCGTCGGATGACCAATCGCCGCCGTCATTTTGCGCACTTGCCGGTTTTTGCCTTCAATCAATTCCAAACCAACCCAGCAATCGGAAACCGATTTGCGAAAACGAATCGGCGGATGGCGCTGCGGAATTTCCGGTTGCGGCTCCAAAATCCACGCGCGACACGGCAGCGTCTTTCGACCTTGAATCACAATTCCCTTTTCCAATTTCTTCAAAGTTTCCGCCATTGGAATTTTTTCAACCTGCGCCCAATACTCGCGCTCGTGCGCATTTTTTGGATGCAGCAATTTTTCATTCCACTTCGCTTCATCGCTCAACAGTAAAAGTCCTTCCGAATCTGCATCAAGCCGGCCAATCGGATAAACATTTTTTGGAAATCCAAATTCCGCCAGTGTGCGATTTTTGGAGCCGTCGCTTGTGAATTGCGACAGAACGCCAAACGGTTTGTGAAAGGCGATGAGCATGCGCAATGTTAAACACAAATGAACACAGATGAACACAGATGAAAAAGCAGTTCTTGTCCGTTGCTTCATCAATTGTATTCGTAGTGCGCTTTCATGTTTCATCCACTGCTTGCCTGATGGTGGCGGATTATGGCTTAATGGGCGTGTAAAGACATTGTTGGGAAAAACTAAACCATCTGAATTATGCTCAACAAATTTTACCTCATTGCACTGTTGGGGCTGTTAGCGGGTTTAACTACAAGTTGTCATCGCGCGGAACAATCTGTTTCCAACGGTTATTTCAAAACGCCGTTTCAGGAGGAATCGCAATTCATCGTGGAAGCAATTGTATCGGATTTGGCGGAGCAATTGTATTACGCCAAGACGCATCAGTTGCCGGACCAAAAACACTTTCAAGTGACGGCGACGGTGAACGGTGGCACCCACGAGGCGCCGGTGTATGATTTGGTTATTCATCTGGATTCAAAACATCCGGACGTTAAAACGCAGGTGAACATCAATGGCCCCATTTGGTCGCCGGACGTTTATCAAGGTGTGGCGCAGGCTTTGGCTCAAACAATTGGCGTGACCGGCGGTTCGCTGGATAATGCTGAAGACCTCGGGATGCTTAACAGATTGGCGGATGTCTCGGCAGAAACCATTGAGAATGAAAACGAATCGTTATCGAGTGATCTTGAAAGCGATTTTACGAATCCCATGCTGCATGAGCGGGCGGCGCTGCTGTTGGGAGCGTTCACAATGCGGGAACATTCGGGATATTTCTTCGACATCCGTTCGCCGCTTTCGCGCATCACGGCGCATCTGGCGATGGCGAATTTTTTCAGCGGCAGCAAACCGTATAGTATCAACGGCCAAATTGCCAATGCCATCATGCTCACGCTTGTTGGCGACCAGGCGTTGGCGTTGAAACAATTGGACGCGGTCAATTCCAACGATACAGCAGTAGGGGCATTTGTTCGTGCATTGCGGACGCGGAATACAGGAGATTGGCGCGTGCTGGATTCGGTGGACGGATTAACACGCGTCGAAAGCATCGAATGGTTTTACACGAAGTCATATTTGGTTGGTGCTGAGCAGGCATGGGAAAAATTGGGCGACGAACAAAAGATGACGGTCGATTTCGTGCGCATAGCTTATGAGGAAGGTTATTCTGTGCAAATGGGACATCAGCTCTTGGCTGCAGCATTGCCTTTGGAATTACAGGAAATCAATACCGTGTATGCGCATTCGC
The DNA here is from genome assembly GCA_021323835.1 of Verrucomicrobiota bacterium. Classification (GTDB taxonomy): domain Bacteria; phylum Verrucomicrobiota; class Verrucomicrobiia; order Limisphaerales; family UBA11358; genus UBA11358. The sequence continues at coordinate 11,424 of JAJPKI010000116.1, forward strand.
AACACAAACAGTTAACAAAAGAAACGATGGTCAAGGCATTAAACGAAATGCCGGAGCGTTGCTTTACCAAATCCGGCGGCACGGCGCATGTGCGCGTCATTGGTTGGGGACAATGGGCGGGGTTTCTGCAACATCAACTTTGCCATGCCATTCAGCGGGACTTCAACATGCTGCAATATATGTGGGGTGTGCCGGATGATGCCAAAGTATTTTCCGCCAAATGCGATGAAGCATTTAACGGCCTCCGATTGTATCCATTTGTGCGGCGATTCGATTGCACGGACGAAGCATCTTATCACAAGGCAGTGGACGATGGATTTAAAGTGACGGTCGAGACGCCGCATTTGGTTCCGGCAGAATGTTGGAATTGGCTTTGTTATAGCGTGAATTTTGCACCGTTGTATACGCCCAATCCAAATCCACACGTTAATGAATGGCATAATCATAATCCGCCACCGGGAACGGTTTATGATATTATTCCCCGCTTAAATCATCCCAGCCTGATTGATCGCGGGGTTCCGGCCTTTGAAAAACTTCGCACGCTGGCGCCTTACAATTACTGGGTTATCAATTTCATCTTGGAAAAGAAATATAACAAACAACCGACTTACGAGCAGGCGATGGATTTATATGGCAACATGCTGGCCTACTGCTACGCCGCTTCGACAACGGTTGCCGGTGCCGCCTACAAAAATCCCGACCAATATGAAAAGCTGATGCTACAAGCCGCACAACTGAATCCTTATGCGTATTACATGCTAGGCGATTATTACTTAAATCGTCAAAACGAAGACAAGGCGGCGCAATATTATGACAAGGGGTGCGAGAATGACCCTGATTCAGTTCGTGTTTCAAATTATGCGCTTTGGCGCGTGAAGTATTGCCTTAAAAAAGGAAATGTTGAAACAGCGCAACAAATCGCTGCTGACGGTGGAGAAGTTTATTCGTCCATGGGGTTACAGGCACAAGCTGTCTTTTTTGAAATGACTAGCAATTACGACGACGCGTTCGAATGGTTTTCTAAAGATGAAGAACGTTACAATGATTCCGGTCCGCTCATCGGTTTTTGCATGCGTTATAAATTGAAAACCGGCGACAACAAGTTCGATGATGAATTGCAAAAGCGCACAAGCAATTTATTTCCGAATGGAATCGAAAACGTCAAACTCATCGATTTTAAAAATCCGCCCACGGATGGCGTGCTGGTGAAACAGAAAAATGACCTCACGAAATCCGCCGGATTAAAACAAGGTGATGTGATTGTGGCGGTCTACGGCCTGCGCATGCACAACTTTCGGCAATACTCCATGGCGCGCGAATGGAGCAATGCGCTGGAATTAGATTTAATTGTTTGGCAAGGCGACGGCTATCACGAAATTCAAGCCAGCCCGCCGAATCATCGCTTTGGCGTGGAATTTGGCGATTATCAGAAATGAAATTTCGATAGGGCGAATTCGTTCACGCTAATTCCTTTACGCGCTCAATTTTAATTGCCTTGCCGGTGGCGTTATCAATTTCAATCACCGCGCCGTGAAGCATCACGCGATTCATGGCCAGCTCGAACCGCTGCGGCATGGCGGTGAGAAATTTTTTGATGACCGGCTCGATTTCGCGTCCCAAACAGCCGTCGTGCGGGCCGGTAAATCCGGCGTCGGTCAAATACGCCGTGCCGCCGGGAAAAATCTGCTCATCCGCCGTTTGCACGTGCGTGTGCGTGCCGACCACCGCGCTGACTTCTCCGGCCAGTGACCGCGCGAATGCAATCTTTTCCGAAGTGGCCTCGGCGTGAAAATCCACAAAGACGATTTTGGTTTGCACGCGCAACCGTTCCACTTCGGCCCGCGCCAGGATGAAGGGATTTTCCAGTTGTTGGTGCATGAACGTGCGGCCTTGCACGTTCATCACGGCGATGGGCGGCAACGAGCCTCTCAACGCCACGATGCTTCCATGGCCGGGCGTTCCGGCGGGATAATTGAGCGGACGCAAAAATCTTTTTTCATTTTCCAACAACGTGAGGACTTCTTTTTGGTCCCACACATGGTCGCCGCTGGTGATGACATCCACGCCGGCGGAAAAAATTTCTTCCGCAATTTTGTGCGTAATGCCGTTGCCGCCGGCGGCGTTCTCGCCGTTGGCGACGATGAAATTGAGTGCGTGCTGTTCGCGCAGTTTTGGCAAAAGAGTTTTGACGGCTTTGCGTCCGGGTTCGCCCACGATGTCGCCGATGAAAAGAAGTTTCACAAAAAAATTTTAACCACAAAGACGCCGGGAGACGAAGGAAATAAAATTACAGCGCGCCAGTCATCATGGCCGGCGCGGAAGAAACCAGTTCCGCCGAATTGAAACTTGCGGAAACGTCCGCGCTCAATGAAAATTCTTTACGCCAGCGCAATTGAATTATGATTCGCTCATTCGCTTTCACGACGCAGGGGAAATTGCATTCCGAAAACATGGATTTGTTCCTGATGCCGACGCTGCTGGCGGACACAAATCTTTTTCTTTGGCTGGATTTCGAAAATGCGACCGACGAAGAAGTCGAAACCATCTTGAAAAATGTTTTTCATTTCCATCCGCTCTCGATTGAAGATTGTGTCGCAGTCAGTTCTTCGCCAAAGGTCGAAGAATACACGCCAAAGGAAGGCGATTTGTTCGCGCCGTATTTGTTCATGGTGATTCATGCGGTAAATTACGACCGCGAAACTAAAAATTTTTCCACAAGCGAATTGGATTTTTTTCTCGGCAAAAATTTCGTCGTCACGTATCACCAAAAACCGTTGCGCGCGGTCTCGTTCATCGAGGAACGTTGCGTGAAAGGCGCGGTGCAAATCGCCCGCGCGCCCGACCGTGTGGCGCATTCGCTGCTCGACTCGCTCGTGGACGGCTATCAACCGATGCTGGACGATTTGGCGCTGGAAATCGCCGAAGTTGAGGAAAATGTATTGCAGCATCCCGACCGCCAGACGTTCAATCACATTTTGCAACTCAAGAAACAGGTTTTGAAACTGCGGCAAATCATCATTCCACAAAGCGAAGTGCTCGCACGATTTGCCAGCGGCGAATTCAAATTGATTCGCCCGCATCTCGTTCCGTATTTCCGCGACGTGAGCGATTCGCTTCGGCGCATCAGCGAGCTGGCGCAGAGTTACACCGACTCGCTCACGGGAATTTTGCAAGTCTATTTGAACATGTCGTCGAACCAGACCGGTGAAGTCGTGAAATTGTTCACGATTATCACCGTCATCACCACGCCGCTGATGATGAGTGGCACATGGTATGGAATGAATTTTCACGACATGCCGGAATTGGGCGCCCCGCACGCTTATCTCATCGCGACGATTGCGATGGTTGCCTCCACGCTGGCGACGTATTTATATTTCAAAATTAAAAAATGGTTTTAAATTGTCGCGACTTTGGACAATTTTTGTCTCGAAGTTAAACGTGCAATTTGAACGGCAAAAATCCCGCGCGTTTCAAAAAATTTCTTCGAGTGTTGGCATCGGCTGTGCTTTCCCTCCTTTTGCCATGAATAGCGCGAACCCTTTTCAAGTCCCGACGATTTTCCAAAACGATGCTCAACGCCGCAGCCGCGAACGCTTCAAGAAAAGTGTCATCGCATCCATCGTCGCGGCGGTGCTTTTGCTGGTTGGCCTGTTGATTGAAGGTTGTAAAAGCGAACGGTCAGCCAGCATGACGCCTTTGCCAAAAATTGCGGTCGTTTCCGCGTCCCGGCCGCAAGCCCGTCAAACTGCTTTGGTTCCGATGCTCGGTTCCACCCAAGGCGTCATGCCGCAGCCTGTGCCCAGTGTCCAAAAAGCGAGCATGACGCCAACTTTTAGCCAGCCGACCGCGATTCCGACAACTTACCTCGTCAAATCCGGCGACACGCTCACGCGCATCGCCAAAGCCTACGGCGTTTCCATCGGCGCGCTTCGTTCCGCGAACGATTTGGCGAGCGATAAAATTACCGTCGGCGCGAGATTGAAAATTCCCACTGCTTAATTTTGCAGACGCCAAGGAGAAACGTTGCGGAGAAACGCAATTGAAAATTCTGTCGTAAATTATTTTACAGGCGGTTTTTGCAGCCGTTTGAAATTCCATCGCGCATACAACAGCACGAATGGAATTGTCACGAACCAAAAGCTGACTATAAATGAAATCGCGCAAAAAACGGCATCGCGCGCGATGCGAAACCAAAGTTCAATTGTATTTGTTTCGGGTTGGATTGTGCCGTCCTGATGCCAATTGTTCCAGAAAAGTGAAGTAAAAATTCCCAACGGCAACAAGCAGAGAAAAACAATCAGGATGCCGAGCAAAATGCTTTTGAAAATAATTTTGCCTTTCATGCGCCAAAATTAGATCTAGAAAACAATCGGTTCGTTCAACTTTCCGCATTGCGTGCAGCGCGAGCGGTCCACGTCCGGGTCGTCGGTGTAAACGTAACCGCAATTTTTGCAGCGAAAAATGCGGTCGTCCGTGCGCGTGGGGCCGAAACGTCGGCGCTGCAATTCGGAAAAAATATCCAGCACCACCAGCGCGCCAAGCATCAGCCCGACGTAAATGAAAATGAGATGCGAAACATTCATGGCGCGGTGAAATCGGTTGCGGGCGGCACCGTATGCCAGTTGAAAATAATTTGGCCGACAGTCAATTGCGGCGACGGCGCGAATCGCATTGAGCGCGCAATTTCCAACGCGCGCTGGTCGGCGGCGTCAGAACGGTCGACCCGTGAAAAATTATTTTGGGGCAAGAGAATCGCCGAGACAACGTTGCCATTCGCATCCACAAGCGCTTGAACTTTGCTCGGCGCGATAACGTCGGCATAAGGCAAATCGGGTAAATCCATTTTGCTTGCGAGCGGACGTTGCGCGAGGTCGCCTTCAATTTGTAGTGTGGATTTTTCGGCGAAGAGCGGTTCAAGCAAAACGGCTGGCGCGCTCAAATCCGGCTGCGGCTTGAAATCCGGCTGAAAAATTTCAAACGCATTTGTCTGCATGAATTGCGCGAACGTCGCCCCGAGAGTTTCCGAAGCGAGCGGCAAAAAATGCGGATTTTCGCTCCAACGAAAAGGCACGGGCTTTACATTGGGCATTTTCAGCAACTTTGAATTTCCCATGCGCGGCAAAACAAAAAGCGTCGGGTCGTCGAGCGCGACCAATTCGCTGGAATTGTTGGCGAGTTGAAAATGCGGCACATTTGCAATTGCGCGCGGCGCGGCAAATTTGTATTCGCCAAAAATAAAAATAGCCGCGACGTGCGCCATCAAAATTAGCGCGATAATTAAAAGCCATTTTCGCAGCGGCCATTTCGGTTCGGTTTTCGGATTTGGCGCGACAAAATTTTCCGGCTGCGAACGCGGCTCGCCGAATTTAATTCTCACGACAGGCGAATTTGCGGACAAATCGTTCATTGGTTGGGGATGTCGGCGACGCGCGGAAACGTGGCGAGCAAGGCATTGGTGATGCCGGCGTCGCGCGCAAGCAGTGTCAGATGCAAAAGTTGGTCGTAAGTCACCGCTTTGTCCGCGTGAATGACGAGCGCAAGCGGCGTTTTGGAATTTGTCGCGGCGGCGCTCAAGCCGAATTTCAATTCGCCATCGTTGACGATTTGATTTCTGAAATAAATTCTGCCATTCGCATCAATTGCGACGGCGACGGAGGGCTTGTCAATGCCGGGTAAATCATTGGCCGTCGGTAATTGCAGCGGCACGCCGGGCGTCGGCAGCAGCGTCGAGAGCATCACAAAAATGACGAGTAGAAAAAACACGGCGGCGAACGGCGCGATTTCGAACGGGCTGCGGAGGATTTTTGCGTTGCGCGGGAATTTCATTTTCCGTTTCCATTTTCGGTCACGATGTTCACGATTTCACCCGCCGCGCGTTCCATGTCCAAAATGATTTTGTTCACGCGATTGACCAAATAATTATACGCGGCGTGGACGACAATCGCGACGGCGATGCCCGCTGCCGCGCAAATGAGCGCTTCCCAAACGCCTTTCGAAAATGTGCCGACGTGCGCGTAAAGTCCGTCGGACTGCAATTGGATAAAAATGCGGATGAAACCTACAATCGTGCCAAGCAACCCGAGCAGCGGCGCGATTTGGCCGATGGTCGCGAGCAGATTCAATCGGTCTTCGAGAAGGGGCACTTCGGTGAGCCCGGCTTCTTCCACGGCTTCGCGCACGCGTTCGCGGCCTTTGTCGCGATTGAGAATTGCGGTTTTCACGAGCCGCGCGACCGGTCCGGGCGTGGCATCGCAAATGGAAATGGCTTCGACGACGTTGTCGCGCTTGAGCACGTTGCGCACGCCGTTGAGAAATTCGATGGAATTGATTTGCGCGCGATGGCAGTGCAGCACGCGCTCAATGACGATGGCGATGGCGATGGCCGCGGCGATTAAAATCAGCCAGATAATCGGTCCGCCAGCCTGAATAAATATTGGCATGACATTTTTATAGGCTTTTGTGCGCGAAAATCAAAGCGCGAATTTGCAAAGGAAATTTTTTCTTGGCGTTCCCTGCGACTTGGCGGTTAAACTTTGCAAATGGAAAAGCCCGACCAACTCCGTGAATTGTTCCGAATGCAAAAATCTTTGAATGAGCGCATCGGCGTTCACACCGACGGCATGAGCGAGGCGGACAAGACGAAATGGATTTTGAATTATTGCCGCGCCATGTCGCAGGAAATGGCCGAACTGACCGACAGCGTGCCGTGGAAATGGTGGGCGAAGTATCAAAAATTCGACGAGCAAAACGCACGCGTCGAGGTCGTTGACCTGTTTCATTTTTTGATTTCAATGGCGCAAGTCCTCGGCATGAGCGCAGATGATGTGTTCGCTGCCTACGTCAAAAAGAACGAAGTAAATTTCAAGCGGCAGGATTCCGGTTATTCCGTGAAAGACGAATCAGATTCGAAACACATTTAGCGATTCCAAATTCCGGCGAAAATTGTAATTGCCGCCGCCGCGCCGCATGAGAAACTTGGCCGCAATTAGATGAGCGATGACCAATTCAATTTGCGAGCGCCAAACGCTTCCGGCAACTCCGGCGGGAATCTAATTCGGTCACCATGGTTTCTGATTTTGTTCTTCGGCGTGCCATTTCTTTTTTTTGGCGTTCTCTTTCTTATCCTGGCGATTCGCGACCCGAAAATGCAAAATGTTTCGGTCGCCTGGTCCATCGGCGGCCTTTTTTTCTGCGTTGGGCTTGGACTTATTATTGCCGGATTCTATTTTCTGAAAAAAGCAAAGCAAACTTCCGCTTTGCAATCACAACATCCTGACCAGCCATGGTTTTGGCGAAAAGATTGGGCGGACGGAAAAGTAAAAGCTTCTACGATGAGCCAGCCAGTTTTGATGCTTATCATGGGGCTGGGTTTTTCCGGCATGGGCGGCATTGCAACTTTTTTTTCACTGCCGGAAGTCTGGCAAACACACAATTACGCTGCGCTCGTTGTCCTGCTTTTTCCGCTGGTCGGTCTTGGACTGCTCGCGGCTTTTTTCGTCGCGTTGCGTTCACAACGCCGTTTCGGCAAATGTTTTTTTGAACTCGCGCAAATCCCCATCCCGCTCGGCGGCGTCCTCGACGGCATGATTCAAACCGGCGTGCCATTGAAGTTGGAACATGAATTGAACTTGAAAATTTCTTGTGTCCGCGAGGTCACAACCGGTTCAGGCAAGAGTCGCAGCACAAGCGAATACATATTATGGCAAAATGAAAAAATTTATTCCCAACAGGCCGATTTGCCCGCTTTGGAAAACGGAACGGGAATTCCGATTCACTTCAAATTACCTGCCGACCAGCCGGAATGTTATTCGCGCGGCAACGAATCTGTTTTCTGGCGGCTCGAAGCCAAAACAAAATTGCGCGGGCCGGATTTTCACGTCATTTTTGAAGTGCCGGTTTTCAAAATCGCCGGCGCGCAAATCGCGCAAGGCGATTCCGCCGCGGACGATTCCGACCCGACCGCCGCGTTTGCCGCGCCAATCGAAGAAATCGAAGAAAATTCGAAAATCAAAATTTCCGACGGCCCGAACGGACGTGAATTTTATTTTCCCGCTTCCCGAAATTGGCAAATGGCACTATGGGCTACGGCGGGCATATTGTTTTCCATCATCATGATGGCGGTAGTTATTTCGATAGCGACTCCACTGTTTTGGAAATTTTTCGTCGGCTTTTTCGTTTTCATAACGTCATGGTCATGTTTGTGGCTTTGGTTTGGGAGCATCTGCGTTGTCATTGATGCAGGCGGCGTTCGCGTCATCCGGCGGTGGCTGTGCTTTTCATCGAAGCGCGCTTTTGATGTCGGGGAGATCGGCCAGTTCCACAGCGGCATGTCGCGCAATAACCTCCAGTGGGCAGTTTGCCTCGTCACCCAAGCCGGAAAGGAAATCGAGATTGGCAACGGCATTGCCACAACGATTGAAGCCGAATGGCTGGCAAAGGAAATGGCCAAGGCGTTTGGCCAGACGCAACCGAGCATCTCTTATTCTCAAAACAAAATAACGGGCGAACCGAAGGCCGGCGCCGCTCCACTAAAGCTGGGAATTGCAGTAAAGTTGATTTCGATTTTCATCAGTCTCGCTGTGGCGGGCAGCACCGGCTATTGGGTCTGGCAACTGGTGAATTCTGTCCGTTCAACGGCGCAGTCTGCGGAATCGCCGAAGCCTGCTGAAATCCCCAAACCCGCTCAACCACAACCGGCAGCGCTCACCGTGGCATTCAGTTCCTTCGGGGATGGCGGCGAGTGTGCAACCAACGGTTTGACCGTTGAATCGGATGGCCATGCTGATTGGTTCGTGTCCGCGACATCGGGACGGTTGAGCGTAATTGAATTGAAAATCGAACCGATATCGGAGCAAACAAAGCGATTGGTTGTCTCCATTGCGGAAGACAAAAATGGCGTTCCGGGCGCGGCTCTCGAAACATTTACCGTCGCCAGGCTGACCCACACCAATACGCTCGGCTGGCTTGACCTCAATTCCCAACGGCAGCCGATGTTGAAAGCGGGGACAAAATATTGGATCAACGCCAGGAGTCCGGGAGCATGGTATTGGCATTTCAACAACCAAAACATCATGCAAGGCTCCATGTTTTTACCCGCGCGAAGAAAATGGGTTGCCGCGGGATATACAAATGTCTGCGCATTTAGCATTTTCATTAAAACCAACCAGCCGCTCGGTCGCAAATAATTTATGGCCGACGACACAGTGTCATTTGCTCATTCAAAGGTGACGCATTCACACATTCAAATTTTCGACTGCCCCGATGGCGGCAAAGAATTTG
>JAJPKI010000179.1 GCA_021323835.1 Verrucomicrobiota bacterium
CAAACGATATTCCCAGCAGTGCGACCGCTTTGCCAAACACGAATACAACAGCATCGGTTGGCAGCGCGGGCGTTCCGTCAACGGCGGGAGAATTTGATGTGACGCTGAATCTTTCCGTTTTGACCAATTTGCTCGGCGCCGACAGCAACGGCCAAATCACATTTTTGTTCGTCAGCAGCGGTTCCATACAAGTCAATTTTGCTTCGCTGGCAAACAGCGGCGGTTATTTGCAACCGACGCTCGAACTGGTTGCGCCGGTCGCTGATTTTTCACTTTCATTGTCGCCTGATGGGCAAACAGTTGTCGCCGGAACCAACGCGACATTTACAGTTACGATTTCCGGCACAAACAGTTTTAACGGCAGCGTGACTTTGGGCGCAAATGATTTGCCATCGGGAATCACCGCTGGTTTCAATCCCGCTTCCATCAGCGGTTCCGGTTCTGCGACGCTGACACTAAATGTTGCCGCTGATGTGGAGCCGGACATTTATGTGATTCCCATTTCTGCCACGAGCGGTGTGTTGGAGCATGACGGCGTTGTCACGCTGACCGTTTTGTCCGGCGACACCGATGGCGACGGCATTCCTGATTCATGGATGCAACAGTATTTCGGCCATGCCACCGGCCAGGCCGGCGATTTGTCCCGCGCGACGGACGACACGGACGGCGACGGCATGAGCAATCTGGCCGAATATCTTTGCCGCACCGACCCGACAGATTCGAATTCGTATTTGCATTTATTGAACGTCGTGCCGCAAGGTGCCAACGAAACAGTTTCGTGGGCTGCAAGTGGCGGTGTCAGTTACGTGGTTCAAGTTTCAACAAATCTTGCCACGGGATTTTTTGACATCAGTCCGGTCATTACGCCCGCTGTTGATGGAACGGCAAATTTCACGGACACCGGTGCGGCAACAAATTCAACGCCGCGCTTTTATCGAATTCGGCTCGGGCCATGAAAATAAATTTTATAATCAAATCGTTTGTCGCGCTGTTGTTGCTGGCGGCTGCGAACGTTTGTCGCGCGACAATTTATTTTGAGAACACGGGCACAACAAATGGCTGGACGACGTTGTGGCATGAAAAAGGGAATTTGCTACAAACCAACAGCCCCACTTACAGAGGCCCGACGGCGGTGCGTTGTGAGACGACTTATGACCCGAATTACGGCGGACGGTATCACACCGAATTGCGCAAGGGCGGCATGGCGGCGTTGGGCATGGACCGTTACTACGGTTTTGCATTTTATCTGCCGGCGAATTGGGAATTCGACAACCAGAGCTACAACATTCAACAATTTATTGCGAACGTGAACGGTTGCTCCGGCGGCCAACCCGCGACGATGACGCATCTTTACGGTCGCAGCCTCATCACGCGAACCGTGACCGGCACAAATGGTTGCTCGCGCACGGCGCATTCATTGACCGTGGTGACAAACGTGACTGCCGGCGTCTGGCACACGGTTGTGATTCATGGCAATTGGTCGGCGACGAATACGGGCGTATTTGAATTTTGGTATGACGGCGTCCGCAAAATTGATTTGGAAAATTCCCCAAACATTCCGAACGATGATACTGTTTTCAACCTCGCGGTCGGAAATTATTCCAACGGCTGGCACGACGACGGAACAAATGTCGGCACGCAGAACATTCGCGACATTTACGTTGACCACATCCGCGTCACGGACGATTACGCAGAAGCAGACCCGGCGGCGTGGCTCGGCGCGACAGACGGCGGACAATTTGCGATGAGCGCAAATTCTTTGGCCGACAGCCTGACGCCGGGAAGCAATATCGTTTACAATATTCAGGTCGTTCCGTTTAACGGCTTCAATTCCAACGTGACGTTCTCGGTAAGAAGTTTGCCGCCAAATGTCACGGCCAGCTTCAATCCAGTCACCGTCGGCCCGACAAATTCTTCCACGTTGACGCTGACTGCGGCGGGCAATGCCGTGCCCGGCGATTACACGTTCATGCTCATCGGCATGAGCGGCGGCTTGGGCGTGACCAATTCCATTTCTCTGACCGTGAATGAACTCGCGCCGACGGCGGATACATTTTTTGCCGCTGCGGACAATGCGTATGCGTTGCGCAGCGCGACAACGACGGTTGAAGATTCCAGTCAGGCTTTGCAAGTCAAACGGCTGAACGACAGCAACACGCGGGTCAGTTACATCCGCTTTAATCTCGGCTCGTTCCTGAACACACATTCCGCAGCAGGACTCTCGCAGGCGCAATTGCATCTTTACATTCCGAATGCGACGAGCGGCGGCGGCACATTGAATGTTTATGGATTACTGGACAACATCGGCGGCACAAATGGTTTCGACAGCAAATGGAATTCGTCGTCGTTGACGTGGAACAATCAACCGGCAAAAACCGCGACGCCAAATGACATTTCAAGTTCTTCTTCCTCGTTGCCGAATACCAACACAACGGCGTCGCTGGCCGGCGTGGGAATTCCTTCGACGGCGGGAGAATTCGACGTGCCGCTTAATGTTGTCATTCTCACCAATTTGCTCATCGCCGATAGCAATCAACAAATCACGTTGATGCTCATCAATAACGCCTCGACCATCGTCAGTTTTGCGTCGCTGGCAAACACTGGCAACTATCCGCAACCGACTTTGGAATTAGTCAGCCCGGTCAAAGATTTTTCAATTTCGTTGTCGCCATCGCAAACAAATGTCGTAACCAGCAGCAACGTCACGTTCACAGTTACGATTGCCAGCACGAATGGATTTACCGGCAACGTCGCATTGTCCGCGGACGATTTGCCGCCGGGAATTTCTGCGAACTTCAATCCGCCGACAATCAGCGGCACAGGTTCGGCGACGTTGACGTTGAGTGCGTCCGCCGATATGCCGCCGGACAATTATGCGATTTCAATTACCGGCGCGGGCGATATTGCATCGCATAGCACGAACGTGACGCTCACCGTCACGCAATTGGATTCGGATGGCGACGGAATTCCCGATGCGTGGATGATGCAATACTTTGGCCACGCGACGGGATTAGCCGATGATAAATCACGCGCAGACGATGACGCCGATGGTGATGGCGTGCCAAATTGGGCGGAATTTGTCGCGGGCACTGACCCGACGGATGGAAAATCATATTTGCATTTGGTAAACCCGCAACCGCAAGGCAGCGACCAAATGGTTTCGTGGTCGGTGATTGGCGGCGTCAGCTACATCGTGCAGGCTTCAACAAATCTTGCGACTGGCTTTAGCGACATCAGTCCGGTCATCACGCCGGATACCGATGGAACGAATACTTTTGTGGACACCGGCGCAGCGACGAATGCCACACCCAGATTTTATCGAATTCGTGTGCAGCCTTAATTTATGAAAACCAGACAAATTGTATCCAAAAAGCAATCCGGAAAAATTATCGCGTTCACGCTGATTGAATTACTTGTGGTCATCGCCATCATCGCAATTCTCGCCGCGATGTTGTTGCCGGCGTTGGCCAGAGCCAAACAAAACGCTTACAAAGCGCAATGCTTGAGCAATTTGCATCAGATTGGAATCGCCATTGCAATCTATACGGGCGACAGTCAGGATTATTTGCCAAATCCAAATTGGAACAAGCCGTGGGTCGAACCCGGCTGGCTTTACAATGCGACCGGCCTTTCCGCGCCGCCGCCGCCGATATTCACAAATTATCAAGGCGGACTTTTGTGGAATTATATTAAAAGCGTCGGCGTCTATTGGTGTCCTGCTGACAAAACCAATTTGCCGACTTCGACCTGGCCGAACCGCCCAAATCAGATGTCCACTTATTTAATGAATGGCGCGGCCGGCAGCTATTACAACACGACGCATGTCAAAATTGGACAACTTCGGAGAACCGGCTTCATCATGTGGGAACCGGATGACACTCAATCAGCGACGAGCGTCTACAACGACGGCTCCGCAATTCCATCGGTAACGCCGCCTTTGAACGAAGGCGCCAGTCGCCGCCATGTTTCAGGCTGCGTCTTGCTGGCCACGGAGGGACACACGGAATTTATGAAGTATATTGTCGCGACAAATTTAATGGCGACGAAGGGTCCAAACGAATTCTGGTGGTCGCCATTAAGTCCTGCAACCGGCGGCTGGCCGGATGGACATGGAAATTGAACGTTAGCCGCGCCCTTCAAATTTTTTTACGGCTTGCATGCGCGTTTGCACGTGCAATTTTTCATAAATGTGTCGGACGTGAACTTTTACCGTGTTGAGCGCGATGCCGAGATTGTCGCTGATTTCTTTGTAAAGGCTGCCGTTGGCCAGCAATGCTAAAATTTCCTGCTCGCGCGGCGAAAGTTTTTCCATTTCAGACGACGGCTGCCGGATTTTGTGGAAATGGTCCACGACTTTGCGCGCGATTTGCATGGACATCGGCGCGCCGCCCGCGCGAACTTGCTCGATGGCGGGAATCAATTCCGTGTTGAGAGTTTTTTTCAGCAAATAACCGGAAGCGCCCGCGCGGAGTGAATTGAAAATCAAATCGCTTTCTTCGTAAGCCGTCAGCATGAGAAATTGCAGCGCGG
>JAJPKI010000352.1 GCA_021323835.1 Verrucomicrobiota bacterium
ACGCAATTGCTTCAAAAAATTTCCGCAAACGCGAAACTTTTCATCGCCGTCGAACCGCATCGTTTTTATTTTCCGTTTCCATGCGCGCAAATGCTCCGGCTCCTCGGTTGCGGCAGCGTCACTCTGCACGATGCCGAAGCGAGCATCCGCGCCGGATTTGTGCGCAAAGAAATTTCCGAACTTTGGCCGGACAAACAAAATTGGCAATTGACTGAACGCCGCATGGGATTATTCAGCCATTTATTCATCGCCAAAAAAATTTCCTGAAATGTTCGCGCCAAAGCCAATTCAAATTGTCGGCGGCGGTTTGGCCGGATTGACGATGGGAATTGCGCTGCGGCGAAAAGAAATTCCCGTGACGATTTTTGAAGCCGGAAATTATCCGCGTCATCGTGTTTGCGGTGAATTCATCAACGGGCGCGGCCTCGAAGTCCTAAAAACACTTGGCTTGAAGCAAAAATTTTTCGACGCCAACGCAATCGAAGCCCACTCGGCGATTTTCTTTTCCGAAAATTCAAAATTTCCTTTGCGACAATTGCCGATGCCCGCGCTTTGCCTGTCGCGTTTTACCATGGACAAATTGCTCGCCGACGAATTTCAAAGTCTCGGCGGCGAATTGCGGATTGGAGAACGAAAAAATAATTTTGGCGAAGGCGTCATTCGCGCGACCGGGCGAAAATTGCAGCCGGTTGAAAACGGCTGGCGTTGGTTTGGATTGAAAGCGCACGCGAAAAACGTTTCGCTCGCGGCCGATTTGGAAATGCACATCGGCAGAAATTTTTACGTCGGCATTTGCAAATTGTCCGGCGGTGAAGTGAACGTTTGCGGATTGTTCCGCCGCAACGGCCAGAACGATTTGCCAAAAAATGGCTTCGATTTACTGCGCGGAAATGCCGGGAGCATTTTGCGTGAACGCCTCGCAAATGCAGAATTTGACGAGAATTCATTTTGTTCCGTTGCCGGCTTATCGCTGAAACCGCAACGCGCTTCTGAAAAAAATGAAATTTGCATCGGCGACGCGTTGACGATGATTCCGCCGGTCACGGGAAATGGAATGTCGCTGGCATTTGAATCGGCGCAGTTGGCTGCAAAACCAATCGCCGCATTCAGTCGCAATGAAATTTCGTGGGACGAAGCGCGGAAACAAATTGCATTCGCGCTCGATAAAAATTTTTCATCGCGATTGCGCTGGGCAAATCGGTTGCAACGATTGATGTTTTCGCCAGTCATGCGAATGCCTTTCAGAAAATTCCTCTTTCAGTCGGAAGCGTTTTGGAAAATCATGTTCGCCAAAACGCGATGAAACCGCTTGTTGATTGCAAACTCTACACGTTTATTGATACGGCGTATTTGCATGGCCGCGCGCCGGAAGTGGTTGCGCAATGCCTGTGCGACGGCGGCAGCGATTTGATTCAATTGCGCGCCAAAAAATCTTCGGCGGCTGAAGTTCGCGCCATGGCGGGAAAAATTTTGCCAATCACAAAACGCGCAAACGTCGGCCTGGTCATCAATGATTTTCCTGAAATTGCGTGCGACCTCGGCGCGGAGTTTTGTCATTTGGGACAGGAAGATTTTTTTGACGCCGGCCACAAAAATTGCGCCGATTTGAAGAAGAGAAATGCAAATGTTCAAATCGGATTGAGCACGCATGCGCCTGCGCAAGCACAACGCGCAATTGATGCCGGCGCGGATTATGTCGCCATCGGCCCAATCTTTGCGACTGGCACGAAGCCAACCGCAAAGCCTGTGACACTTGATTACATTCGCTGGGCAAACGCTAACGTGAAAATTCCATGGTTCGCGATTGGGGGAATCAATTTGAAGAATCTGGATGATGTTTTGGCTGCTGGAGCAAAACGCATTTGTGTTGTTTCGGCAATTCTCAACGCGCCGGACGTGGCGAAGGCTTGCGCGGAATTTCGGGAACGACTCGGAAACTAAACGTCGCTCAAATAAATCTGCCGGTTGCGCCACAAATAAAGTCCGCCGGACGCAGCGGTCAAAATCACCGTGACCCAAAACATGATTTGCGCAAATTGTGGCGCCCAATCGTGAAGAACATTTTGCAAAGCTACCGGCCATTCCGGGCTTGCGGCCACGACCAAAAAAGAAATGATGGCGATAATTTGCGAAATGGTTTTGTGCTTTCCAAAATTTTCCGCGGCAAGCACGACATTTTTTGACGCCGCAAGCAATCTCAATCCGGTAATCGCCAATTCGCGTCCGACAATAATGACAACCATCCATGCACCGACTTTGACCGGTGCGTCCGGATGCAAATGACTACTTTCGACAAATGCGATGAATGCCGAGCACGTCAAAATTTTGTCCGCGAGCGGGTCCATCAGAATTCCGAAATTGGTGATGAGTCCGCGCGCGCGGGCAATTTTGCCGTCGAGAAAATCTGTGAAGCTGGCGATGGCGAATAAAAAAAGCGCGATTGTATTTCGATATGGAATTTCTGTTGGCCAAAACAGCACGGCAAGGAAAAATGCCGTCAGCACGAAGCGCGACACCGTCAATTTGTTCGGCAAATTCATTTAAGCGCCAAACTTGTCGAACATTTTCGCGTTTGCCTGCATCAGGCGCATTAAAAATTTCGATTCGAACACGCCAAGTGAGCCGAGGTTTGCGCCAGTTTCGGTGAAGCGTTCCAATTTGTCCGAGCCGCTCACGGCGGAATTTATCAGCACCGGTTGCGGATGCCATGAATGACCTTTGAGTGCGCACGGCGTCGAATGGTCGCCGGTGATGACCAGCACATCCGGTTTCTTGCGCATCAAAATCGGCAGCGCGGCGTCGAAATATTCAATCGCCTTCATCTTCGCGACGAAATCGCCGTCCTCACCGGATTTGTCGGTGTATTTGTAGTGGATGAAAAAGAAATCGAAGTTGTTGTATTCCCTCAAATA
>JAJPKI010000246.1 GCA_021323835.1 Verrucomicrobiota bacterium
GGTTAAAGTATCGCGGCAAACAAATTCATGGTGGTCAAATGTATCTTTGGGACAAGGTTTTGGCACTCCTGATGGACGTGAATTTCTTTTAACAAACATTTTGAATAAAGAATTACCGACAGTTGAGAGGAGAAAATATGCCAGCCTGCTTGCAGATGCCGGAGAAGTATATTTTTCTACCAATAATGGCCCGGTATGGACATCAGAACAACGTGCTGGCATTAACTCAAACAATCATTATTTGAAACGTCTTGCGCAAATTGCTGCCTTCAACGATTTAGACCCAGAAATAAGATTGGATTTGATAAAATTTTTCCAACGAGTGCCTTATAGCTTCGATAAAGATATTCCTTCTGTCATCGAAGATGTTAAAGACGCTGAAACGGTTTTAAAGTGGTTTCTTGCAAAAACAACTTCCGAAGATTTGAAATATGAACTAGAACGTGCTTTAATCATTAATCGAGATGAAGATCAATTAAGTCCGGATTTGCCGACAATTGCTTCTATTTTGAAACCTCGCGATCCGAGCGATAATTTCCATCCTCCATCAGGTCAGCTTGGATTTTCATATGATTATCTCATCGTCCGAGAAGGGTCGTGGACTCCAAGAATCGCTTTTGTTGATGTAAAAACAGGACGTAAGTCGATTGCAGAATGGCCGGGTGATTCTATAAAAGGACTTATGGGTGGCGGAGGTAGTGCAACGTCATTGCCTAAAAATTTATCTCACGGACATTATCGGATTTTCCTCGAGTTTTTAGAAAATGGAAAGGTAATCGCCACCAGTCATTATTTTGAGGCGGATTTGTAATCAAGCCCCGACCGTTTCCTTCACTTCCGGCTCGACCCATTTGTTGTGTTCGCGAATTAAATCCACGAGACGTTCCACCGCTTCCGCTTCGGGAATGTTGAACTTGATGGCTTGTTTGCCGACGTAAAGGTTGATTTTCCCCGGCGCACCGCCAACGTAACCAAAATCGGCGTCCGCCATTTCGCCCGGGCCGTTCACGATGCAGCCCATGATGGCAATCTTCACGCCCTTGAGATGTTCCGTGCGCGCCTTGATGCGCGCGGTTACGGTCTGGAGATTAAACAGCGTGCGCCCACAGCTCGGGCACGCGACGTAATCGGTCTTGAAGCTGCGGCAACCGGCAGCTTGCAAAATATTGTAGGCAAGACGCAGCGACATTCCCGCGCCGCTCTCGCCGCGAATGAGAATCGCATCGCCAATTCCGTCGGCGAGCAGCGAACCGATGACAACGGATGCGCGGAGCAAAGCAATCTTCGGTTCCAAGGCGGTGGATTCGAAGTTGATGCAATCTTTCAGGAGAATCGGATTGTTGCGACCAAGTTTCTTCAATTTCGCCGCGAGCAAACGAAACGCGGTGATGGCAGGAAGATTGACGCCATCTTTGACCGTGACCAATTGCGTGTTGCAATTGATGTCGAAATCTTTGGTCGGATCAATCTCCGCGACGTTCAAATCTTCGTAAATCGCTTCCGGTTTGACATCGTCTTTCGGACGAATTTTCGGCGCGACTTTATCCCAAGTGGCCTTTGTGACCACGACACGAATCAATTGTTCGCCACCGCATTTGACATTTTCATTGAGCTCAATCTCCGGCGTCTCGCGTTTCTCGAAATGAAACGGGTCGAACGAGGGAGCGAAATCTTTGAATTGCAAATTTTTCGTGTTGGAAAGAATCGGAATCTGATTGAGTAAATCGGTGCAGACTTCAATTTCGCGCGGAGAATCTTCGGTAAGCGAAACGCGAATCGTGTCGCCAAGTCCGTCGCACAAGAGCGAGCCGATGCCGATGGCGGATTTGATGCGGCCATCTTCGCCTTCGCCGGCTTCCGTCACGCCGAGATGAATCGGATAATTCCAATCGGGACCGAGCTCATCGAGTCGCGCGACCAACAGGCGATAACATTCAATCATCACCTTCGGATTCGACGACTTCATCGAGAATTTGAAATTGTGGAAATCGTGCTTGCGACAAATGCGGGCGAATTCGAGCGCGCTCTCAACCATTCCGAGCGGCGTATCGCCGTAACGGTTCATAATGCGGTCGGAGAGCGAGCCGTGATTTGTGCCGATGCGCAGGGCGCGCTTGAGTTTCTTCGCTTCCACGACGAGCGGCGAAAATTTTTCTTCGATGCGCTTGAGTTCCGCGGCGTATTGCTCGTCGGTATATTCTTTCGTCGCAAATTTTTTGGAGTCGGCGTAATTGCCCGGATTGACGCGCACGACTTCCACCCATTTGACGGCTTCCATCGCGGCTTCGGGTTTGAAATGAATGTCGGCGACAATCGGCACCCAACAGTTTTGTTTGCGCAACTCGGCGACGATGTTTTGGAGATTGGCGGCGTCCTTCACGGTCGGCGCGGTGATGCGGACGATTTGGCAGCCGACGGCAACGAGTTCGAGCGTTTGCTTCACGGACAACGCCGTGTCCATCGTGTCGCAAGTAATCATGGACTGTTTCACGACGGGATGGTCACCGCCCATGATGACGCCGCCGCGGTTCGGGTCGCCGATGATTATCTCACGCGATTTGCGCCGATGATAAAAAAATGGAGATTCGCAGTAGCGCATGGAAATTTATTTGGAAGGTGGCGCAAAAATGACATGCACCTCTTGGTTAGACCACACACTTCGAATCCAATCGCCTGTATCGAAAAACATGATGTAGGCCATGAAAGTTATCAGTAACACCGCAAATCCTGTTTGAAGTGCGTTTAAAATTCTCGTGCTCAATGGCCGACGGCGGATGGCTTCAATTAAGGACAATGTAATATGCCCGCCGTCGAGCACTGGCAACGGCAAAAGATTGAGCAACGCTAGGTTGACGTTGAGAAGAACACTGAACCAAAGCACTCGACGCCAGCCGGCTTCATCTTCAAATAAATTGCTGTAGACGCGAAGAATCATCACCGCGCCGCCCAATTGTTGCACGCCGATTTCACTTTTTTTCGCAATTAAAGCGCCGATGGTATTGCCAATTTGTGCAACACTGGCCTTGATTTGTTCTAAAGGATTTTGATGAATTAAAATCACATTGGTATCACCCACCATGGACATGATGCCAAACAAAGGACGCGGCGCGGGCGGTGTTGGCGGTTTGGCAATGTGCAGTAAATAACAAATTTTTTGAAAACCGGTTGGTGGAACAGTTTCAACCATCGGCTTGGCAGCGGTCAACGTTTTGTCAAATTCTTTGCCTTGACGTTCAAGTGTAAAAGTCATCGGTTTAACAACGCCATTGCTCATCGCATCTTCGGCGTCAATAACCGCATTTGGATTATAAATTTTCTCGCCGTTCAATTTTAAAATTTCATCGCCCTGTTTTAATCCAGCCAAATCAGCCGGACTGTTCGATGCGATTTCATAAATAGTCGTTTTGATTTCTGGAGCGATTAAGAGTTGGCGCAAAGCTTTCCGCTCATACCATTTCGTTTCGCGATGAAACACCGCGGCGTAAGTTGTATTTTCTTTTCCGTCGCGGACATATTTAATAGGAATGTTCGTGCCCTCACTCGTAATGATGCGCCATTGGATGCTATCAGGCGACATCGGCGAAAAATGATGAACGGGTTTTCCGTCAATTTCTAAAATGGTATCACCCGGACGAAGCCCGGCTTTCCAAGCCGGTCCCGATGGGTCAACCCAACCAATTGTTGTCGTGTTATCTGCTTCATCGGCGGGTCTTCCAACTCCCCAAACTATAAATGCAAAACAAACAGCGAGTGCGAAACTGAACAACGGACCGGCAAACGCGACGATAATTTTGTCGAGTGCGGAAACATTTGGCAATTGTTCGGACGGCGTATCGCTTTTGCCTTCGATGGCTTCCATCGTTGCCATTTGCGGCAATGCGACATAACCGCCGGCGGGAATCCAGCCAAGCGCATATTCAACGCCATTGATTTTGGTTTTCCAAATCGGTTTGCCGAACCAAATGGCAAAACGGTCAACTTTTAATCCGCGCCATTTCGCGGCGAGAAAATGGCCGAGTTCGTGCACGCCAATCAGCAGGTTGAACAGCAACACGACTTCCAGCGCGATAAAAATGTAATGAAAAACACTCATTTCAATGAACTTTGAATGTAGCAGGAAGAAACGTCGCGCGCTATTTCAAATTGCAGCCGCCTTGCGCGCCCAGAAATCGGCCTCAAGAATTTGTTCGAGCGTCGGATGCGAGACGACTTTGTGCGCATCCATAGTGCGACGGACTGTTTCTGTGATTTGCGGGAAATTGATTTTGCGGTTCACGAACGATTCGACCGCAATTTCATTCGCGGCGTTCAACACGGCGGGCATCGTCCCGCCAATTTCACCGGCGCGACGGGCAAGTTCAATGGCGGGAAAACGTTCCACGTCCGGCTCTTCAAATTCCAATTTGCCGAGTTTTGCAAAATTCGTTTGCACGCGGTCGCTCGCGGCGCGGTCGGGATACGTCAGCGCGTATTGAATCGGCAGGCACATGTCCGGCGTGGAAAGTTGCGCGAGCAGCGAGCCGTCCACGAACTCGACCATCGAATGCACGACGCTTTGCGGGTGCACGACGACGGCAACGCGCGCCATCTCGATGTCGAACAGCCAGCGCGCTTCAATCATTTCGAGTCCTTTGTTGAACAGCGTCGCGGAATCGATCGTGATTTTACGTCCCATGACCCACGACGGATGTTTGAGCGCGCGTTCGACGGTGATTTCGGAAAATTTTTCTTTCGGCCAAAGATTTTTGTCGCGGAACGGCCCGCCGGAAGCGGTAAGCCAAAGCTTGCGAACGGATGAACTTGGCTTGCCGTCGAGACATTGAAAAATTGCGGAATGTTCGCTGTCCACGGCCAAAACGCGAACGCCGTATTTGCGCGCTTCGTTCATCACGATTTCGCCGGCCATCACGAGAATTTCTTTGGACGCGACGGCGATGTCTTTGCCCGCGCGAATTGCGGCGAGTGCGGGTTTGAGTCCAGCCGTTCCAACAATTGCAATGAGGACAATGTCTGCTTCGGGAATTGTCGCAAGTTTAACCAAACCTTCTTCGCCGGAAAAAACTTGAGTGGAAGTGCCGAGCGCGTTTTGAAGTTCTTTGGCTTTCTTGGCATCGAAAATGGAAATTGCCGCCGGTTTATGTTTGCGCGTTTGTTCGAGCAATAGTTCGGAATTGTTTCCCGCGCCGAGCGCGAGCAGACGGATTTTGTTCGGCAAATCGTCAGCGACTTTGACAGTGCTAGTGCCGATGGAGCCGGTTGAGCCAAGGAGAACGACGTTTTTCACGGGTGCGTTAAAATGTGCCGCAGATAAAGATACATAATCGGCGCGTTGAACAAAAGACTGTCGAGCAAATCGAGGATTCCGCCGATGCCGGGAAATAAATTGCCGGAATCTTTTGCGCCGGCTTCGCGTTTGAACAGCGATTCAATTAAATCGCCGATGACGGCAGTGATGCTCAATGTGACGCCGAGAATTGTCGCGTGCAAAAAATTCATTCCGAACATGTGCGCGCCAAAAAAATGAACGAATGCCAAACTTGCGCCGGTTGAAACCAAAATCGCGCCGAAAAATCCTTCCCACGTTTTGTTCGGACTGATACGCGGAATCATTTTGTGCCGGCCAATGAGCGAGCCAACAGCGTAAGCGCCCATGTCGCTGAATTTGGTGATGAGCACGAAGTAGAGCAGGAAATATTTTCCGTCAACGTTCGGGAAAAAATAAATTTTTTGGAAAAAATTCAGCAGCCACGGGACATACATCAAGCCGAACAACGTCGTGGCAATTGCCGAGATGCCATTGGCATTGGATTTGGAAAGAAATTGTCGCACGCACAGGCCGAGCACGAATAGAATGATGAAGCTGGTTTCAAAATCATTGACGCGCGCGGGCGAACCTTGCATTCCAATTTTGCCGGTCAGTTCCAAGAATGTTCCGACCATCAGCAACACCGCGCCAAAAAGCCCACACCATTTGAAGCAGAACAGTCCGCGCTGTTCTGCAAGGCCGTAAAATTCCGTCAAGCCGGACAGTGCAAGAAATAGGAGCAGAAAAATGCAAACGGCGCGCGACAAAAGCGGGTTGCCGGAAAACAAGGCCGCGATGACGACTGCCCAAAGAATTACCGATGAGGTGAGGCGGCGTAAAAATGTTTTTGCTTTTGACGGCGCGGCGGTGGCGTCGGGCATCGCGCGAAAATTAGCAAGAGCGATGGCGATTGCCAATGCTCATTTGTTTGAGCCAAAACACGAAAAGAAGTTTGATTCTGAAGAGCGCAAAATCGCAGCTTCCGTGAACCTATTTGCGATTGCTGACAAAATAGTTCTGATAAAAAACGAAAAAACTCAATGACAAATAGTTTTTTGAATGGTAACTTTTTACAACTTCAACGAAAGTTATGCTGATTTCCCAGGTCGGCGTGCAATTGTTGTATTAACCAGTATATAATCAGATCAGACTTATGAAGACCAGTCACATTGGGAAACCCTTGCATATTCTGTCAGCAATCATGGAAGCTAAATCTCTTCGTTTTGGATTTCTTTTGCTATTTGTTTTTGGTGCAACACAATTTGCAAATGCCGCCGGCACGACGAGATGGTCGGGCGCAACTGACCAGAATTGGTCAACCGCCGGCAACTGGACAGCTTTGACCGGGAGTGCGCCGCCCGCATCGGGAGACACGGCGCTGTTCGGAACCAACGGCGCTTCGCTGACGCAAGGCGCGGTGAACAATATTGTTGATTCAAGCCGGGCCATTGCGGCGCTTACCTACACCAATGTTTCGCCATTTTTCCATACGACTTTAATTCCGTCCGGCAACACGCTGACGATAAATGGCAATATATCGGTTGGCCTCGATTCTTCTACGACAACAGCATCTTTTGGTGGTGGTGGGACATTAGTGGAATCGGCCGGTGCTGGTTCGGTATTTAACGTCGGCAATGGGACTTCGCAAAACGTAACTCTTTATCTTACCAACGCGAACAATTTTTTAACGAACGCGACTTTGAATGTTGGCGTCAGCGTTCATAATAATGGAGGCACATGCGTATTGAATTTGGGAACCAATATTAATGTGCTTGCTTCGGATACGATTTTGGTCGGCGATGGCAAATCCATTGGCACAATTCAATTTGTAACATCCAGTGGTTCACTGGTCATCCGCAATCGGGCGGGAACAGGACGCGCGACAATTAACATGGGACGAGATGGCAGCGGTTCAAGTGCAAACCCTAACGGAACAATCATTCTAAATGGTCATAGCGTAGATGTTTTGGCCTCAACAATTGATATTGGCGACAATGCGGGAGCCAGCGGCGTGGGATCACCTAGAACGGTTAACTTTTCGTTTGATACAGGAACGGTGGATTCGGCTGCTGTTACGATGGCTGTTAAAAGTGCAGCACAAAATAACGTCATCAATTCGTTTTTAAACATTGGCGGTGGAACACTTAATGCAGGTTCCATTTCGCTTGTGAATCAATCATCGGCTGGTGGCACGTATGCTGGAACAGTGACCGTTACTAATGGCGGTATTGTGAATTGCACCAATGGAATTACAAAAGCAACCGCCACCGGCACGGGCACGCTCATCGTTACCAATAATGGCAAATTGAATATGGTTGGCGGCACAATTGGCACGACGGCCATTCCGCTTGACAGCGTCACCGTGCAAGGAACCACGTTAAATTTCGCCGTCGCCAACGGCGCGACCAATCTTGTGGCGACAGCATTGACCGATGGAGGAGACGCCAGCACCGTAAGCATTACCGCCTTGCCCGCAATCCTCGGTTATCCAACGCAATTTCCAATTATTAAATACGGCGGCGGGGCGATTGGTGGCGGGTTTAATTTAACGCTCGGCACTTTGCCCGGCACTTATACGGGCTACATTTCCAACGATGCTACGGCAACTATTTGGTTGGTCGTTACGAATGGCCCATCCGTAGCAAAATCCATTGTCTGGCAAGGCACGGCCGTCGCTGGCGATTGGAATACTGCGACAGCGAATTGGACAAACAGTGCTGGCACAGCGGTGACTTACAGTGAAGGTGATTTTGTGACGTTTGATGATTCTGCGAGCACGAACGTTGTCAATTTACCCGGGACTCGCTCGCCGGGGGCATTCACGAATAATTCTTCGGCGAATTATAAATTTGTTGGCTCCGGCAAAATCAGTGGCAGCGCCACTTTAGTCAAGAATGGTTCCGGCATATTGACGTTGGCAGAAACTGGCGGCGATAATTTGAGCGGCGGCGTTCAAGCGAGTGCGGGAACACTTATTTTGGACGACGCCAATGGCGCAATTTCCGGCAACACGACCATTGCAGGCGCAACGGTGCAAGTTGGTAACAATGACGCGGCAGGTGCGCTGCCTTCCGGCAGCGTGGCCAATAATGGCACGCTTAATTTGAACAAGACCAATAGTTACACCGTGGCGAATGTCATTAGTGGCAACGGTCCGCTGAACATCAATCCGGGCAACACAAATGCAGTGATTGTTTTGAGCGGTGCCAACGCCGGTTACACGGGACAAATCACCGCCAGTAGCGGCACATTGCAATTGAATAATAATGCCGCATTTGGCGGCACGCCCGGCGGCACAACCAATTCAATTGTTATTGCCAATGGTGCGACATTGGATGTTGGTGGCGCAAGTTTTGGAGCGAATGGCGCAAACCTTACGAACATTTGGATTTACATCAGCGGTAGCGGCGTCACAGGCAGCAGCGGCAACGGCGGCAGCGGTGCCATTATCAACAGCAGTTCTTTATCGGAGCAAAATTCTCTGCGTCACGTTGTGCTTACAACCGATGCGACGGTTGGCGGTCCAGGTAATTTCACCGCCAGCGGCAATCCCGGACGTATTGATATCCGCGGTTCCGGTGATACGTTGAGCACGGGTGGCAATGCTTACAACCTTACTAAAATTGGAGGCAATCAATTTTCGCTCGTTAGCGCAAACGTTGATTCTGCTTTGGCAAATATTGATGTTCAAGGTGGCCAATTTTCCGTGGAAACGGGCACGACCGGCGTTGGTAATCCTGCCGCCAATTGCACTATTCGTGCTGGCGCTTGCATCGAATTGTTTAATACTTTTATTTCGCAGACGAGTTATGCGCTGAACAAACAATTTATTTTCTATGGTAACGGAGTGGATACCAACGTCATGGTCAATTCCGGCGGTATTTACGGAACCTGGAGCAATACATTTATTGGCCCGGTGATTTTAACAAATGGCGACGCGGTGGTTGCGGGCGGCTCCGGAAATCCCAGCGGCGTGTTATTCAGCAACGTCATCAGCGGCCCCGGTGGATTTATTGTGGGCGGCACGCGGACAAGTTTCACCAATTATTTCACGACCAACAACACTTACACCGGCAACACGACCGTTCGCATCGGGACGCTGGCATTGGTTGGCAACGGTTCGATTTCGAACAACGCGAGCATCGCGGTTAACGGCGGAGCAATCTTTGATGTCTCCCAAGTTGCCAGCAGCCCATACAGCATCATCAGCGGACAAACATTGAAGGGCATTGGCAACGGCGGCACGGCGAGTGTAGCCGGTGCGTTGACCTTGAGCAGCGGTGCCTTGTTGGGCTTGAGTTATTCCAACGGCACGCCAGCATTGACCACCAGCGGCGCGTTGACGTTGAATGACAACGCTGCGACCGTGACGGTGCAGGGCGCGGCATTGGCTGAAGGCAGTTACAAAGTTATTTCGAAAGGTGGCAGCGGCAGCGTGGGTGGTTCAGCCAACGGTTCGGTGACCATCAACGGTTCCGGCGCAGCGCACAACGGCACATTGAGCATCAACAGCGGCGAACTGTTCCTAAATGTGGGACATGCCCCGACGATTGCGAACATTGTGACCAACAGTGTGAACAGCGGGTTGACGTTGAAGATAGCGATTAGCGATTTGGCGAGCGCGGCCGGGTGGGCGGATGCCGATGGCGACACGATAGTGCTGACCAATGTGCTCAACAGCGCCAACAGCGTGAGCGTGACCAGGGATAGCAGCTTTGTTTATTACAACGCGCCGGTTACGGCTGAAGACCATTTCAATTACGTCATCAGCGATGGCATGTTAACGGCTAGCGGCACGATTTACGTTGAAGCCGTGACGAGCGGCAGCCAGACTTACAACATCAGCAGCACGATCGTCAACAACGACAACAGCGTCACGCTCAAAGGTGCGGGCATTCCCAATCGCACGAATGTCGTTGAACGCGCCACGACCTTGACGCCGCCAATTCCCTGGACGCCGGTGGGCACCAACGTCA
>JAJPKI010000160.1 GCA_021323835.1 Verrucomicrobiota bacterium
AAGACACGACATTTGCGCGCATGGAAAAATTGATTGCCGCGTCCGTGCCGCAATTTCAATTGCCGCCAAAATCTGTCAACGCAACGGCAATTGCGCCGCATTAACCATTTTGATAAATTGAATTGAACCATGCTTCGACGCGACCGCCAAATCCGGACGCAAATTCAACAACTCGGCGATGCCTGTGTCGTCGCGGTGAGTTTTTGGATTGCCTACGTGCTGCGCGCAAATACGGAAATCACGGCATGGCTTCATCTGGAACAAATTGCGCCTACTTCATTCAACAGCACGGACGCCATCTGGCTTTACGTCGCGTTGATTCCCATCGCTCCGCTCATTCTTGAATCGCAAGGCTTTTACAACCGGCCGGTGCTTGCGCCGCGCAGAATGATTTTATGGCCATTGTTCAAAGGTTGTCTTTTAACAACGGTTGGCCTGGTTCTCGCAATTTATGCGTTTCGCCTTAGCCTTAGTGTGCCACGCGGCGTGACGATTTTTTTCGGCGTCATCAGCTTTGTGCTGCTTCTTGTGAAGGAAGAATTGTTGCGCGCCGTCATCAAAAGCAAATTCGGCCAATCGCAATACAAGCGCCGTTTCGTGCTCGTGGGCGCGCGCGATGAACTGGAAAAAATGCAACACGATTTGGAAGGCCGACGCGATGACACCGTGGCCATTATCGCGCAATTCGATTTGGCGCAGCCGCTGCCGGAACTGATTCATTTGCTGCATGAACATTCGATTTACGGCGTTATTCTGAATGCCAAGCGAACTTATTTCGACCAAATCGAAAACATCATCAAAGCGTGCGAACTTGAAGGCGTTGAAGTCTGGCTCGTGGCGGATTTTTTCAACACACAGATTTCCAAAACCACGTTCGATGAATTACTCGGACGTCCGCTGCTCATTTTTAGCACCGTGCCGGAAACGTCATGGCAAAGTTTGGTCAAACAAGTTTTAGATTTTTTTGGGGCGCTCCTTGCATTGATTTGTTTGTCATGGCTTTTTGGAATTATCGCGCTGCTCATCAAATTGACTTCGCCCGGCCCGGTTTTTTTCCGGCAACAACGCTCCGGCATTAACGGCACGCCGTTCAAACTTTATAAATTTCGCACGATGGTCACCAACGCCGAACAATTCAAACACGAACTCGAAGCGATGAACGAAATGCGCGGGCCCGTTTTCAAAGTCACCAACGACCCGCGCGTCACGCGCATCGGAAAAATCCTGCGTCGCTATAGCCTCGACGAATTGCCGCAGCTTTGGAACGTCCTGCGCGGCGACATGAGCCTCGTCGGCCCGCGCCCGCTGCCGGTGGACGAAGTGAAACGCTTCAATGACCTCGCGCATCGCCGCCGCTTGAGCGTCAAGCCCGGCCTGACCTGCCTCTGGCAAATTCAAG
The DNA here is from genome assembly GCA_021323835.1 of Verrucomicrobiota bacterium. Taxonomy (GTDB): domain Bacteria; phylum Verrucomicrobiota; class Verrucomicrobiia; order Limisphaerales; family UBA11358; genus UBA11358. The sequence goes on from JAJPKI010000160.1 coordinate 1,400, forward strand.
GGCGCAATCAAATCTCCGATTTCAAGGATTGGGTGCGGCTCGATTTGGAATACATTGATAACTGGTCGCTCTGGCTGGACTTGAAAATTCTGCTCAAAACAATTCCCGCTGTCTTTGTCGGCACCGGCGCGAAGTGAAAGTGAATGATTCGAATGAATGCATTGTTCATATTTGCAATGAATGACGATACTTCCGCCAAATTTTTAATCGCTATTACACTTTGCATGGTTTTTGGCCTGGTCGTTTCACTTGCTTTTCTGATGGCGATGTTTTACCGCGGGCAAGTAAAAAAAGATTTACGAGAAAATAATTGTAAGCCGATTCATATCTGGTGGATTCCTTTGGCTTTTTGGAATCCTTACTGGTTTGGCACGGCGGCGTTCAGCGTCATTTATTCCGATAGCACGCGACTCATTCACAAAGCGCGTTGCACCGTCTATCGCCCGCTCATGGAAAATCCTTTTTGGGGTTCGCTCCGCGTTGAATGGTTGACGGACACAGTAACCGGCCAATTGCCTTTGCCGGAAGTTTGGGCAAGCGATGAAATCACTCGCCTAAAATTGGGAGAATTTTCCGATAAGCCGGAATAAGTGAATTGTTGAATTGTTGAATTCTTCGGCTAACCTTTCTTTCCACGATTTACGCGATGAAAAAAAATCAACCAACGTCCGTTGTCACCGGCGCCGCCGGTTTTCTTGGCTCGCATTTAACCGATTTGCTTCTGTCGCGCGGCCACAAAGTCATCGGCCTCGATAATTTTGTCACCGGCAGCGTGGATAACATCGCGCATCTCGGCGGCAACAAAAATTTCAAATTCATCCAGCAGGACGTCACGGAATTTATTTTTCTCGATTGCCCGGTGGATTACGTCTGGCATTTCGCGTCGCCCGCCAGCCCGATTGATTATTTGCAAATCCCGATTCAGACGATGAAAGTCGGCTCGCTCGGCACGCACAAAGCGCTCGGTCTCGCCAAAAATAAAAAAGCGCGCTTCCTCGTCGCTTCTACTTCGGAAATTTACGGCGACCCGCTCGTTCATCCGCAAACGGAAGAATACTGGGGCAACGTCAACACCATTGGCCCGCGCGGTTGTTACGATGAAGCAAAACGTTTCGCCGAAGCGCTGACGATGGCTTACCACCGCGAACATAAAGTGGACACGCGCATCGTGCGCATTTTCAACACTTACGGCCCGCGCATGAGACTCAACGATGGTCGCGTCGTTCCTGCATTCATTTCGCAAGCGCTCACGAACAAACCCATCACCGTTTTCGGCGACGGCAAACAAACGCGCAGTTTTTGTTACGTCTCGGATTTGATTGAAGGCATTTACCGCTTGATGATGAGCGATTACGATTTGCCGGTGAACATCGGCAATCCGACCGAACTGACGATGCTGCAATTCGCCGAAGAAATCATCCGCGCGACAAAATCGAAAAGCAAAATTGTCTACAAACCGTTGCCGCAAGACGACCCAAAGCAACGCAAGCCAAACATCACGAAGGCCAAAACGATTTTGAAATGGGAACCGAAAGTGAAGCTGGCGCAAGGGTTGACGGACACTATCGCGTATTTCCGCACAAAAGTTTAAGTAGCAGCCAACGTGAGTTGGCTCTAATTTCTTCGGCAAATGAGCGGACTGACGTCCGCTGCTACAAATGAAATTTCGCGCCCGCCAATTTGAATTCCGTTTTCCGCGACCGGCGCTGGTCATGGGCATCGTCAACGTCACGCCCGATTCCTATGCCGACGGCGGAAAATTTTTAGATTCAAACGCGGCCGTAAAACACGCACTGCAATTGGTCAAGCAAGGCGCGGAAATTCTGGACATTGGCGGCGAATCCACGCGGCCAAAGGCAAAACCAATCAGTGAAGCGGAAGAATTGAATCGAGTGATTCCGGTAATCTCCGCGCTCAAAAAGAAAATAAAAATTCCAATTTCAATTGATACGATGAAGCCTGCCGTCGCGCGCGCAGCGCTTGAAGCCGGCGCAAGCATCGTCAATGACGTTGCGGCAAATCGCAGCGACAAGGAAATGTGGAAAATCGTTTCCAAATTTTGCGCCGGTTACATTTGCATGCATGCGCCGCAAACGCTTCACGCAATTAACGCCAAAAAAAATATCGTCGTTGAAGTTGAAAGATTTTTCCGTGAACGCTTGAAAAAATTAAACGCCGCTGGCATTTCACCCGACCAAATTGTGTTCGATGTCGGCATCGGTTTTGGCAAAACGGTGGAACAAAATTTGGAATTGCTTGCCAGCTTGCTACGATTTACAAAATTAAAACGACCGCTCTTGCTCGGCGTTTCCCGCAAATCGTTTCTCGGAAAAATTACCGGCGCGGGCGTAAATGAGCGGTTGCCCGCGTCGCTGGCTTGTGCGATTCTGGCAATTGAATCGGGCGCGCAAATTATTCGCGCACACGACGTGGTCGAAACCGCGCAAGCCGTGCGCATGGCCGAAGCGATTTTATCGAAATGAGTTGGAGTCACATCCAGACAATTTGGCGTCCCGCGCTGGAAATTTTCATCCTCGCGGTGGCCATCTATTACACGTCGCGTTTTTTGCGCGGCACGCGCGGCTGGCCCATCGTCGTCGGCTTCGTCGTGCTGCTGCTCGTGCTGGCATTTGCGGCGACGGTTTTGCAATTGCAAGTGCTGCGCTGGATTCTCGGCGCGTTCTCGATTTTCTTTCCTGTGGCGATTGTCATTATTTTTCAACCCGAATTGCGTCGCCTGCTCGCCGAACTCGGAAACATTCCTCTTTTCGCCAGCGCGCATGAGCAACGCGAAAGCATCGAAGTAATCATTCAAACGTGCGAACGCCTGTCGGAAGTAAAAATCGGCGCGCTCGTCGCCATTGAGCAAACAATTCAATTGCATGACGCTGTCGAATCCGGCGTGCCGGTTGATTGCGAGGCCACGCCGGAAATGCTCGAAACCATTTTCTTTCCAAATAATGCGATTCATGATGGCGGTGTTATCATCAAAGGCGACCGCATCGCTTACGCCGCTTGTATTTTTCCGCTGACGACGCGCACGGATTTGAACAAATCGCTCGGCACGCGCCATCGCGCGGCGATTGGCTTGAGCGAAGAGACGGATGCCGTCGTTATTGCGGTTTCTGAAGAAACCGGCATGATTTCACACGCTTACAAAGGCCAGCTCGTGCGTGGCGTAACGATTGAAGAACTGCGTGCATTTCTGACTTCCGTGATTGTGCAACCGGCCAAAACGCGCAGCGCGGTCGAATGGATTCGCCGGCAATTCGGCCCGCGTAACAAACCCGGCCCTGCAGTCATCACCAAGCACGAACCGCGGCCGGTCGTAAAACATTGAACGAATGCCTGACTTTATCACCAAAGATTTCGGTTGGAAATTGGCGTCGGTCGTCCTCGCCCTCGTGATTTGGGTCGTCGTTTTTAAATATAATGGCGGCGCGTTTGAATCCGGCATTGCGCCGCGCGAAAATACTTATGGCGATTTGCCGGTAGCCGTCCTTTCCGCAACCGGCGACCCGCGCGCTTACAAAATTGCGCCGCAAAAAGTTTCCGTCACCGTCAGCGGTTCGGACAATGTCATGAATAATTTGAAAGGCGACGATATTCAGCCGTTCGTGGACGTGACCGACAAAGCATCCGCCGGCAGCTTTCGCGCGACGGTGAATGTTTCGCTGCCAAAAGGTGTGACACTCGTCAATGTTGACCCGTCATGGGTCGGTGTGGTTGCGCCGGGACACTGAAATATTTAATGAATCCAAAGAAAATTTTCGGAACTGACGGCGTTCGCGGAACGGCGAACGTCGAACCGGTCACGGCTGAAACGGCGCTCAAACTCGGACGCGCCGCGGCGCATGTTTTCAAAAATGTCAGCAAGCAGGCACGCGGGCGCGGCAAACATAAAATTGTCATCGGCAAAGACACGCGGCTTTCCGGTTACATGCTCGAAAATGCAATTTCATCGGGAATTCTTTCGATGGGTGTGGACGTCCTCTTCATCGGGCCGCTGCCAACACCCGGCGTTGCTTACATCACGCGCAGCTTGCGCGCGGACGCGGGCATCGTGATTACCGCATCGCACAATCCTTACGCCGACAATGGAATTAAATTTTTCCGCGCCGACGGTTACAAACTCGACGATAAAATCGAAGACCAAATTGAAGAACTGGTTTTTGGCGGCGAAATCGAAAAAGTTCGCCCCGCTGCCGAGGAAATTGGCAAAGCCGTGCGCATTGACGATGCGCTTGGCCGCTACATCGAATTTGCCAAATCCAGTTTCCCGAAAAATCTCACCCTCGAAAAAATGCGCATCGTCGTGGATTGCGGTCATGGCGCGGCTTACAAATCCACTCCGTGCGTCCTGCGCGAACTCGGCGCAGACCTCGTCGTTTTCGGAAATCATCCTGACGGAAAAAACATCAATGAAAACTGCGGCTCGATGCATCCGGAAATGCTTTGCGCCAAAGTCGTTGAGCAAAAAGCCGATTTGGGAATCGCGCATGACGGCGACGCTGACCGCGTTTTGCTCTGTGACGAAAAGGGAAATTTAATTGACGGCGACGACATCATGGCCATTGCCGCGCTCGACATGCTCGCGCAAAAAACGTTGGCCGAAAAAACTTTGGTCTCAACCGTGATGAGCAATGCCGGTCTTGAAGCCGCGATTAAAAAAGCCGGCGGCAAAATGATTCGCACGGCTGTCGGCGACAAAAACGTGATTGATGAAATGTTGAAGAACGGCTTCAACTTCGGCGGCGAACAAAGCGGCCATTTGATTTTCCGCGACTCCGGCACAACCGGCGACGGTCTGGTTGCTGCGCTGCAAATTCTTCGCATCATGCGCGAGAAAAATGCGCCGCTGTCAAAATTGGCGAAATGCTGGACGCGTTTTCCGCAATTAGTGACGAATGTGAAAGTGCGCGAGAAAATTCCGTTCGAAAAATTGGATGGCGTTTTGAAATTGGTTTCGGCAGCGGAAACGGAATTGAAATCCGCCGGCGGACGCGTGCTGCTGCGTTATTCGGGCACGGAACCGAAGGCGCGATTACTGGTCGAAGGTCGCGACGCAAAAATTTTGGACAATTGGTCGAAGAAAATCTGCGGCGCGATTCAAAAGCAAATCGGCACGTAAATCATTCACCGATGATTTTCACCAGCACGCGCTTGCGGCGGCGTCCGTCAAATTCGCCGTAGAAAATTTGTTCCCACGGTCCCAAATCCAATTTGCCTTTAGTAATCGCCACGACCACTTCGCGTCCCATGATTTGCCGTTTCATGTGCGCGTCGGCATTGTCCTCGCCGGTGCGATTGTGACGATATTTTGAAACCGGCTCATGCGGCGCAAGTTTTTCAAGCCACTCGTC
>JAJPKI010000099.1 GCA_021323835.1 Verrucomicrobiota bacterium
GAAGCTGTTGAAGAATTAAATGAATTTGCTCCAAGCCATTTTGATTTTTGCGATTCGGATTTATCGCTGGACGATTTCGCCGGCGCAGATTTTTCTTTTTGGCGCTGGCAGCGGCTGCCGCTTCACGCCGACTTGCTCGCAATACGCGGTTGAAGCAATTAAAACGCGCGGCGCAATTGCAGGAACATTTTTAGCGGCGAAACGGATTTGCCGTTGTCATCCGTTTGGCAGTTGCGGGCATGATCCGATTTTGAAAAAGGAATTTAATTTGGGCTCGACGGAGTCTCGCCCCACCGAAATTTAACTCATGGACAGAACTGGAATCATCGTTGTTTCGCTGTGCGTGGTGCTGCTGGGATTTTGGTTTTACACCACCACCAAGCAGGCACAACGTTTGCAACAGCAGCAGGCGGAATATCAGCGAACACATCCGCAAATCATTTCGACAAATGGAACGCAATCAGTGGCAGCAGCAAATACTTCAACGGCAACAATTTCTGCTTCACCTTTCGACACAAATGCACCGGAGCAAACCATCGTCGTGACAAACAGTAGCGTCCGCTACACATTCACAACGCGCGGCGGTGGAATTAAATTAGTAGAATTGCTCAATCATCCTGAAACCATTTCCTTGAAGTGGCAGACGAAAAATTCCAGCGCGACGAACGGCTTTGCGTCGCTGAACACGCACGCGCTGGTTCCGGTGCTGGCGATTTTGGGCGATACGAATCTTGTCGGCGACGGCAATTTCGCTTTGACGAAAACGGATTACGGCGTTCGCGCGGAAAAAAATTTGCCGGACGGTTTGCGGCTGACGAAGGAATTTTATTTCGGCTCGAACTATTTGGTCAACGTAAGCGTGCGGTTTGAAAATGCGTCGGATAGCGCCATCGTGTTACCGCAACAGCAATTCGTCGTCGGCACAGCGACGCCGATGGATGCTGACGACAATAATTTTTATACGGCAGCGATGTGGTTCGACGGCGCGAATCCGCAAAGTTGCGCTGCCTCGTATTTCAACACGAACACGACGGTGCTCGGCCTATTTCATCGCACGGTGAAAACGGAATATCGCGAAGGCGCGGGCAACGTGAATTGGGCGGCGGCGGAAAATCAATTTTTCGCGCTGCTGGCAATGACGAAATCGAATCAGCCGGCACAACAAATTCTGGCGACGCCGGTGACGTTGCCACCGTTGGCGGAAAACGCTTATCCGCCGGTAGGAATCCAGACGGCATTGATTTATCCGGCGCAGACGATTTCGGCGAATTCCAATTTCGAGCGGCAAATTATTCTTTATGCCGGGCCGAAGGAATATCGAACGCTCGCGCGCATCGGCGAACAATTTCAAAATAATGCGGATGCGGCGATGAATTGGGGCAGCGGTTACATCAGCTTTTGGGGCGTTGGAACATTTTTCGCGAAATTACTTTTGGCGGGGATGAATTGGATTCACGACCTGTTCAAGGTCGGTTATGGCTGGGCGATTGTTTTGATTACGATTTTTTTGCGTGCGGCGTTCTGGCCGTTGACGGCGGCGAGCACGCGTTCGATGAAACGCATGCAGGCGCTTGCGCCGGAAGTGAAGGCATTGAAGGAAAAATACAAAGACGACCCGCAGAAATTTACGCAGAAGCAAATGGAACTTTGGAAAAAAAACAAAGTCAGCCCGGTGAGCGGCTGTCTGCCGATGCTGATTCAAATGCCGGTGTTCTTTGGATTTCTGGCGATGATTCGATGCGCGATTGAATTGCGCGGCGCGCATTTCCTCTGGGTTACGGATTTGACGAAGCCGGACACAATCTATTTGATTCCCGGACTCAATTTCCCGGTGAATCTGCTGCCGTTGCTGATGGTCGGCGTGATGGTGTGGCAGGCGCATTTGCAGCCGGTGTCGCCGGGCATGGACCCGTCGCAGCAAAAGATGATGCGTTACATGCCGCTGATGTTTTTGCTGTTTCTATACAATTATTCGTCGGGCATGGCGCTTTATATGACGGTGAGCACGGCGCTGGGAATTTTACAGATGAATTTGATGAAGAAACAATTTCCGCCGGTAGCGCCCGCTTCGCCATTGACGCCGTCGCAAAAATTGAAAAAATAGTCTTATGCCCCAACCGAAAGCAGTTCTCGAAAAAATTCTGTCGTCGCTCGGATTTGAAGCGACGATTGAAGAACAAAAAATGGACGACGGCGTTTTGCTCGACGTGAAAACTGATGAGTCCGGGCGTTTAATTGGACGCCAGGGCCAAACGCTTTCAGATTTGCAATACATCACGAACCGCATTTTGTTCCAGCAAGATGCCAGTTCGCCGAAAGTAACGGTGGACGTGGGCGGTTATCGCTCGCAGGCGCGCGAAGCGCTCGTCAAAAAAGCGCAGGACGCCGCGGAAAAAGTTCGTCGCTGGGGCGACGCGGTGGAATTGGAACCGCTCAATGCGTTTGACCGCCGCGTGGTGCATCAAGCGCTCAAAGACGATCCGGACGTGGAAACAACGAGCGTGGAAGTGGACGGCACGGACAAAAAAGTAATCATTTTGCGTCCACGGTAATAAAAATTTGTGGGGAAATAAAAAAGCGCGGACAAAAATCCGCGCTTTATTTTTTGCTCAAAAAATTTATTGCACTTTCAATTTATACAACGGTGATGACGAGCTGCCGGGCTTCGGTCCGCCGAAATCGTTGTATTGATAATCGAATTTGAAACGGAATTCCGTTTCATTGCCCGTCGGCGAAACCGGCACGTAACCTTCCCAGCGATTTGGCACCATCGGCACAGCGGTGAGCGGATAGGATTGGCCGTTGACCTGCACGTAAGCTTTGATGGTGTCCCAACGCAGCGATTGTTGCTCGGAATTGAATTGCACTTCAACCGGATAAAGATTGTTGGAATTGCGCGGCTGTTGCAACGGCGTCAAGCGCGTGAACTGCGAAGCGCAGCCTGTCAATATCAGCGCCAAAGTCAGTGGCAGAAATTTTTTCAAATTCATAGTTTCAGGTTACAAAGCTGCCGGAATTTGTAAAGTTGGATTTCAAGGCTTGAACGGCTGGCATTTTTTCGATATTCCTCTCGGCCTATGAATTCCCAAAGCCAAAATTCTCCGGCTTCAAGCAATTACCGCTGGATTATTTGTGGGCTGCTTTTTTTTGCGACGACTTTTAATTACCTCGACCGTCAGGTCATCAGCTATTTGAAAGATTATTTTTGCAGGCCGTCGCATCAGACGAGCGACCCGCAAACATTTTCGCGCGGCGATTTCATGGATTTGCCGTTATTTGCCTCAAAATTAAAAAATCCGACGAACGCCGTGACGGTTTTTGTTAAAACGAATTTGTCCGATGCGACGCTTGCGGCGCTGACGAATTATCAAGGGCCGGCGTCAGACGCGACTCCGTTACAAACCAACCTCGTGCAGGATTTGAACAAAGTCATTTCCGGTCCGTCCATATTCGACGCACAACGCTTTACCGGAATTTCATTGCGGCCTGAAACTCAAAAGCTTCTCGATTCAAATCCGACCGGCGCGGAATTAATTCATCTCAACCGCTGGCTTTTGGATGATGCCTATCCAAATTCAATTTCCCGCGACGGCTTCGGCTGGTCGAACACGGATTTCGCAAATCTGACTTCGTTCTTCACTGCGTTTTACGCGGGCATGACGATTATTGCGGGCTGGATTATTGATAAAATCGGAACGAAAATCGGTTTGGCGCTTTCGCTCATCGTCTGGTCTATTTTCGGAATCCTCAACGCGTTTGTCGGACGACTTGTGATGATGCACGTGCTTGTGCGCAGCGCATTTGCCATTGGCGAAGGCGGAAACTTTCCCGCGTCCATCAAAACGGTTGCCGAATGGTTTCCGAAACGCGAACGCGCGCTGGCAACGGGCATTTTCAATAGCGGTTCAAATTTTGGAGCGATGGTTGCCGCGCTGTTCGTGCCGTGGTGCATGATTCATTTTGGCGACGAGCTTGGCTGGAAAATGGCGTTCATCATCACCGGCGCGGCGGGATTTTTGTGGCTGATTTTCTGGTTCTGGCTTTACGAAATTCCCGCAAGACAAAAACGATTGTCAAAAGCCGAATTCGATTACATCCACAGCGACAAAGACGATGCGAAGGTGGAAGAAAAACCGGCAAAAGGCAGCGCATTTGGAAAAATGTTTTCTTTCGCCGGCAGAATTCCGCGCGCCACATTTTGGGGGACGACAATTCTCATCACTATTTTAACCACATTTATTTTCCTGATGACGACACTCCTCGTCGTTCCCAATGGAAAAATTTACGTTTATGGCCAGCCGGCGACGCTGGTGTTTCACAATGTTTTCGTTCTGCCTAATTCTAACGCTTACATTTTTGCTTTTCGCATTGTCTGGCTTGCGTTCATCGCGTGGATATTTCTCGCGCTGCAAGCCAAACGCTGGCATGACCTCGGAAAATCCGGCTGGCTGGGGTTAACCTGTTATCTGCCACTATCGGTTGGAATACATTTCATTTGGGGCCATGCTGCCGATGCCGCGTTGACAGCAGTGCTGGTCATCATCTTTCTCGCCCCGGGATTTAGCAGCGGTAATCTTGGTCAAAATAAATTCGGCAACGAATCAACGCCCGGCGTGCTCGGCCATCGTCCAACGTGGTCGTTTTTCTGGGGCAAATTTCTTACCGACGGCATTTGGTGGTTTTATCTGTTCTGGCTGCCGGATTATTTGACCAAACAATTCAACATGACCAAGCATGACATCATGATGCCGACGTTTATTGTTTACGGCATCGCCATCATCGGCAGCGTTTACGGCGGCAGCATACCGCTCACGCTCATCAAACGCGGCATGCCGGTTTACAGAGCGCGAATGCTGGCGATGTTCCTCATCGCACTCGCGCCGTTGTGCGTGCTCTCGACACAATACTTCGGCAACGTCGGTCATTTCGGCACTACTTGGGCGCCCATTCTCGCCATCACGATGATTTGTATCGGCGCCGCCGCGCATCAGGCGTGGTCGGCAAATTTGTTCACGACCGTTTCCGATATGTTTCCGAAAAAAACTGTCGGCTCCGTCACCGGCATCGGCGCAATGGCCGGTGGACTCGGCGGTGTGCTGGTGCAACAATTGGCCGGCGGACTGAACGATGCGTTCAAAGCGACACCGCAAATCGCGTATCTTATTATGTTCATCGTTTGCGCGTTGAGCTATTTGATTGCGTGGGCGATCATGAAAGCACTCGTGCCGCGCCACCAAACAGTTACCGATATTTAATTTCGAAAACAAAAAATCCCGTTGAAGTTACGGCTTCAACGGGATTTTGCTTTTTCAAATCTTACGCCGGAAACTGAAAATAATTTTTCGCGTTCCGATAACAAACATCTTCCAGCAAATTCGTCAGCCAATCCCGACGGTCGGGTAAACGTCCGCTTTCAACGTCTTTGCCAAGCATGTCGCAGAGGATGCGTCGAAAATATTCGTGGCGCGGAAATGAAAGGAACGAACGCGAATCGGTCAACATCCCGACGAAGCGGCTCAACAATCCCAAATCCGAAAGCGCGTCGAGCTGCTGGCGAATTCCGTTTTCCTGGTCGAGGAACCACCACGCCGCGCCATATTGCAATTTTCCCGCGCTCGAACCGTCTTGAAAACTGCCCGGCATTCCCGCGAACAAATACGTGTCCGCCGGATTCAAATTGTAAATGATGGTCTTGGGCAATTTACCGATGCGGTCGAGGCGGTCCAAATAACGCGCGAGCGATTGACCTTGTTTGAAATCGCCAATCGTGTCGCAACCCGTGTCCGCGCCGAGTTTTGCGGCGACGCGTGAATTCGGGTCGCGCAATGCGCCGAGATGCAATTGTTTCACCCAATTTTTTTCCGCATCAAGCACGCCAAAATATTCCATCATGAACGATGTGAAACGGTCGGTGTCTTCCGATGAAGCTGCTTTGCCTTTGAGTGCAGCCGCGAAAATTGTTCCGGCTGTTTTTTCCGTGCAATCGAGCGACGGCATTTGGTTCAAGCCGTGGTCGGAAAGTCGGCTGCCATTCGCGTGAAAATAATCATGCTGCTGTTTCAGCGCTTTCAAAAATCCTTTGAACGTCGTGGCATTTGTTCCTGCGGCATCGCTCAAACTTTTCACCCATTTCTTAAATCGTTCCGGCGAATTGACGCGCAGCGCGTTATCGGGACGAAAGGCCGGAAACACTTTCACCTTCCAGCCGGATTTTTTAATGGCTTTGTGATATTCGAGATTGTCGGCGGGGTCGTCCGTCGTGCAAACGACTTTGACGTTCATTTTTTCGATGAGGCCGCGCACGGAATAGCCCGGCTGTTTGAGCAAGCGGCTCGTTTCTTCCCAAATTTCTTTCGCGGTCGTTTCGTCGAGCAATTTTTCGATGCCGAAGTAGCGCTGCAATTCCAAATGCGACCAATGAAACAGCGGATTGCGCAGCGTCTTCGGAACCGTCGCCGCCCATGCGTTAAATTTTTCGCGCGCGCTGGTTTCGTTGCCGGTAATTAATTTTTCCGGCACGCCGTTCGCACGCATCGCGCGCCATTTGTAATGGTCGCCGCCAAGCCACGGCTCGTGGATATTTTCAAATTGTTTATCTTCTGCCAAATCCTTTGGCGAAAGATGATTGTGGTAATCGATTATGGGCTGGCTTGCCGCCGTGCCGTGATACAGTTCGCGGGCGACGTTATTCGAGAGCAAAAAATCTTTGTCGCAGAATTTCATAAATCAATTTCGCAGCAACCGATGCAAATCGGTTGATTAAGCCTGTGTAATTAAACAGACGCTTGTCTGTTGCCACAAATTCATCAAATCGTTTGGCTCAAATAGCCGCCGTCCACGCGAATGTCCGTGCCGGTGACAAACGAACTGGCCGCGTGCGACGCGAGGAAAATGCACGCGCCGATGAGTTCGCCGGATTCGCCAAAACGGTTCATTGGTGTGTGGCCCCAAATGGATTTCGTGCGGTCGGTCGGCGAGCCGTCGTCTTTGAAAAGCAGTTTGCGATTTTGTTCCGCCGGAAAAAATCCGGGCGTAATCGTGTTCACGCGCACGCCTTTGGTCGCCCATTCGCGCGAGAGAAATTGCGACATGTTCAGCACGGCGGCTTTGCCCGCGGAATAAATCGCCACGCGCGACAGCGGCAAATGCGCGGAGACGCTGGCAATGTTGATGATGCTGCCGCGTCCGCGTTTGCACATGGCGGGACCAAATTCCTGGCACGGCAAAAATGTTCCGCCAATGAGATTTAAATCTAAATTTGCCTTCATCGCATCGAGCGGAATTTTTTCAAATGGATTTTCGGCGGTGACGGTAACTTTTGGGTCGTTGCCGCCGGCGGCATTGACGAGAATGGTTGGCGCACCAAGCGATACTTCAATTTTCTTGTGCGCATCGGCAAGACTTTCGCGCGAACTGGCGTCGCAGGAAAAAAACGCTGCGTTGCCGCCCGCGTCCTTGATGGTTTTGACGCGGGCATTGCCGCGTTCTTCGTTGCGGCCGAGCACGGCGACTTTTGCGCCCGCCGCGGCAAGGCCTTCCGCGAGCGCGCCGCCGAGCACGCCCGTTGCGCCGATGACCACGGCAACTTCGCCTTTGAGTGAGAATAAATCTGATGCTGTTTGCATAATGTGCGTGAAGCGAGTGCAGCTTGCCCAAAACGACTTCAGATTTCAATGCGAATTAAATGGCGAGCGCGTCGTCCTTTTTACCGACTGCGATTTCCCGAAACAGCGCAGCTTCTTCTTTCAGGCGAAGCAAATGAGAATGGGCATACGTTAATCTCTGCTCCATTGATAATCGTATCCGGCAGGCGGGTTGTAGTTCATTGAGAATGAAATTCCGGCCGAAAACTTTGCCTTATCCCAATAAATTTTGACGTAGCTAACATGACCATCCACGAAGCTACCCATGTTCTTGGCATCGTTGTAGGTCAATGCTTCATGCGACAGATCGGGCCATTGCGGATTGTGCCATGACCATGGATAAAAGGCCGATGATTCTGCGACGAGCATTGTTCGGGCAGGATGTTTTACAGAACTGAACTTTACCCCGGTAAGGCCGGGCATTGAATACTGGTTCGTTATCCTGAATGTTCGGGTGAGGTTGTCTCCACCATTGAAGGAATAACTTGAGTAATCAAAGCTGGATTCATTATGAAGGCTTGTCCACACATACGCCGGACTTGTTCCCGAAAACAGAAAGTTTGGAAAAAAGGAATCTGCTGGACAGGCAAATAATTTATCACCGGTTGACGATGCGCCTTTCAAACCTACATAGCTTTTCATCAATTCCTTGTAGCCTGACAAAAGAAACGGTCCGGTTCCGGGGCTGGGCGTGGCATCATTTGAATCATCGCAGTATATTCGAATGCCCAAATTGATTTGCTTCAAATTATTTAGGCAAATCGTCCGTTGTGCTTTGGCTTTGGCACTGGACAAAACCGGAAACAACAACGCGACGAGAATTGCGATGATGGCAATGAC
>JAJPKI010000114.1 GCA_021323835.1 Verrucomicrobiota bacterium
CGCCAATTCCATTTAACTTTTCCGTTCACTCATATCTCAACGAATCAATCGGGTCGAGGTTCGCGGCTTTCCACGCGGGATAAGTTCCAAAAACAATTCCGACGACGGAGCAAATCAAAAGGCCGAGCACAATCCAGTCGAACGGAATCGCGGGCGGCACTTTCATGAAGAGCGCGAGCAGATTGCCGCCGACAATTCCAAATCCCACGCCGATGACGCCGCCGATTTCGCACAGCACGATGGCTTCCATGATGAATTGCGCCATGACGTTGCGCTTTTTTGCGCCGACGGCGCGGCGAATGCCAATTTCGCGCGTCCGTTCCGTGACCGAAACGAGCATGATGTTCATGATGCCGATGCCCGCGGCGAGCAGCGCGATGGAACTCACAATCGTCACGCCGATTCGCACGCTGCGGGTGAATTTGTTGAATTGTTCGATGAGCGAATCGTTGGAATATAATTCGAAATCGTCCGGCTGGTCGGGCGCGACTTTGCGCGCGGTGCGCATGATGCCGCGCACCTGCTCGACGCAATCGTCGTAGCTCGCGGCGTCGCGCGCCTGCACAAGAATCGTTAAATCTTCCCACCAGCGGCCGTAGCGATTGAGCGCGGTCGTGACGGGAATGACGGCGAAATTATCCTGGTCGCCCGCGAGCGACGAACCTTTCGGCGCGATGACGCCGATGACGACATAATTGATGCCGTTCAATTTCAGCGATTCGCCGACAGGCGTGCCGAGTGGAAAAACGGTTTTTGCCAAACTGCTGCCGATGATGCAAACGTTGCGGGCGCTGTCCACGTCGCCGTCCGTGAGCGCGCGGCCATCTTCAATCAGCCATTCGTGCGCGGGAAAACTACCGGGCGTTTCGCCAAGAATTTTTACGTTCGGCTTTTTTTGAAAACGCGTTTGCACCGTGCCCTGCCAGAAATCGCCTTCGATGCCGACGCTCGCGGCGAGCGTGGCTTTTTCTTCGACCGCCCGGCCGTTCGCGAGTGAAATCGGTTTGCGACGCCAATATTTTTCCCAATCGTTGTCGTTGCCGAATTGCACCTGCGGCCAGCGTTGTATCGCAAACGTCTGTCCGCCAAGCTGGCTCAGATTCGATTCGACAAAATTTTTCAGCACGCGCATCGCCGTCATCACGACGATGATGGAAAAAACGCCGATGAGCACGCCAAGCAGCGTGAGCGCCGAGCGCAACTTATGCGCGGCAATGGCCGAGAGCGCCATCGAAAGGCTTTCGCGAATTTCGGCGAGCAACAAAGTTGGCTTGTGAAATTTCATTCGTTACGCAAAGCATCCACAGGATTCATCCGCGCGGCACGCCACGCGGGCAAAAATCCTGAAACCAATCCGGTCATTAGCGAAACCAAAATCGAAAGCACGACAACCGGCCACGACATTTCAATCGGAAATAAATGTTTCACGGCAAATGTCAACGACCACGCGATGGCCAAACCAATTGCGCCGCCAATGAGACAGATGCACGCGGCTTCGATGAGGAATTGCAGCAAAATCGCGCGGCGCTTTGCGCCGATGGCTTTGCGCACGCCGATTTCGCGCGTCCGTTCGGCGACCGACACGAACATGATGTTCATAATTCCAATGCCGCCAACAAACAGTGAAAGGCTGGTAATGAAAATGCCGACAAGCGCGATTCCCGCTGTCGTGCGGTGAAACATTTCGATGAGTTGCTCTTGTTGGTTGATAGCAAAATCGTCCGGCTGGTTCGGCGGCAGGTGGCGGATGTGCCGCATCGTTTGCCGGATTTCTTCGCGCGCTTCACCCAAATCCACACCGGGTTTTGCTTTGACGTTGATGTCTAATGGCGGGCGACTCCAAATATTTTTCAAAAAAGCGCGCAACGGAACAATGATGCGATTATCCAAACTCCAGCCGAGCATCGAACCTTGTTTTTCCAAAACGCCGACAACTTGAAAAGATTGGTCTTCGATTTTTAGTTGCGCGCCAAGTGCCATATCGCCCTGAAATAAATTGGATGCGACGTCGCTGCCGATGACACAAATCGGCAAACCACCTTCGGCATCAAATGGCGTGATAAAACGCCCTTCAGAAATGTTGGCGCCGCTCGTTTGCAAATATCCATCGGTCGTGCCAATAATGAGGACGTTATCCGCCTTACGCGTTTTGTATCGCACAGGGTCTTGGTCATAAGCCAGCGGGGCAACAGCTTGCGCGAGTGTCAATTGGCCAACGAGCGCTTCGGCTTCGCGCATTTGCAGCGGACGGCGACGGCGTTGCTGGCGCAAATAATCGCTTTCGGTGGCGTTGAACCAGGTGTATTGCTGCACATAAAAAACATCCGAGCCGAGCGACGAAATGCTTTGCATGAACGCGTTATTCAACCCTTCGATCGCCGCAGCCATCAGCGTGACGGTGACGATGCCGATGACAATGCCGAGTGTCGCGAGCGTTGAGCGCATTTTGTGCGCACGGACGGCGTCCCATGAAATATGGAAGCCTTCGTGAAATTCTCCGATGAATTTCATACGGCCTCGTCGCTGGCAATTAAGCCGTCGCGGATGCGAATAATTCTGCGCGCGTGACGCGCGACGTCTTCTTCGTGCGTGACGATAATGATAGTGTTTCCTTTTTTGGAAAGTTCGTTAAACAGCACCATGATTTCCGCGCCGGTTTTAGAGTCGAGATTTCCTGTTGGCTCGTCGGCGAGCAAGATGGCCGGATTGTTCACGAGCGCTCGCGCGACAGCGACGCGCTGGCGCTGGCCGCCGGAAAGTTCATTGGGCTTGTGATGAATACGGTCGGCCAAACCGACTTGCGTAATCGCGTCCATCGCAATTTTTTTTCGCTCATGCGCGGAAACGCCGGCGTAAATGAGTGGCAACTCGACATTGCGAAGCGCATTTGAGCGCGCGAGCAGATTGAACGTCTGAAATACAAAACCGATTTCACGGCTGCGGACTTCCGCTAGTTCGTTGTCGTTCATTTTGCTGACGTCGGTGCCGTTGAGCTCGTAGCGGCCGGAAGTCGGCGTGTCGAGACAGCCGAGGACATTCATCAAAGTGGATTTGCCGGAGCCGGATTGGCCCATGACCGCAACATATTCGCCGCGCTGAATTTCGAGCGAGACATCGCGGAGCGCGTGGACAGTTTCCGCGCCCATCTGATAGCGGCGCGAAATATTTTGCAAACGGATTAAACTCATTTGAATTCGGTGGGGCGAGACTCCGTCGAGCCCAAATTTAATCAGGGCTCGAGAGACTCTCGCCCCACCAAACGTATTTTACGGCTTCGCATCCGCGACCGTGCCCTTTGTGATTTTCGTGCCGTCGGCCAAATCTTTGCTGATGGCGCGGTAGCCGCCGATGACAATTTCCTGCCCGTTCGTCAGGCCATCGGTGATTTCCCAATAATTGTCGTCGCAAATGCCAATTTTCACCGGCACTTGCTTCACATGATCGCCTTCGACGACAAAAACTACTTCGCTCATGCGCGACGCGGGCTCCTTCGGTTTTTTGTCGGCGACCAAATTTGTCGAAGAAGAATTCGTGGTCGTGGCAATTGCATTTGTCGCAACAACGCTATTTGTTTTTGCCGTGGCAACCGAATTCGTTTTTGAAGAATTATTTTTTTCTGCCATTTTCGGTCGCGTCGTTACTGCTGCCAGCGGCACGGTCAATGCATTGGTGCGATAACGCGTTTCGATGTCCGCGGTCACGGACATTCCCGGCCGAAAATCTTCCGTCTCGTTCATTCGAATGCGCACGGTGAATGTCGTCGCCGATTGCGATTGGCCGCTGGAATAAATGACGGTTTGTTTGGAAGTGCGGATGGAATTGGCGATTTGCGTGACGGTGCCGGAAAATTTTTTGTCCTTGAACGCATCCACTTCCAGTTCCGCTTTTTGTCCCGGATGAATCAGCACGACGTCCATTTCGCCGACGTCCACGCGCGCTTCGATTTGGCTCAAATCGGCAATCGTCATGATTTCCGTGCCGGCATTTTGCACCGTGCCCAACACGCGTTCGCCCAGTTGCGAATTCAATTGCACGACCGTTCCATCAATCGGCGAATAAATCGTCGTCTTGTCGAGCGCATCCTGCGCGCTGTCCACGGAAGCCTTTGCCATGCTCACCTGGTTCGTTGCGTTTTCGAGATTCGCATAAGCGATGTCGCGCGAGACCTTGAACGTCGCAAAATCTGCGGCGGAAATTAATTTATTCGTGAATAATTCCGCGTTGCGTTTGTAATCGGCTTCCGCTTTTTCCATGTTCGCCAGCGAAGAGTTGTGCGACGAAACCGAGGAATCGTAACTCGCTTGCGCCTGTTTCAGTGCGGCGGTGTAAAAATCCGGTTTAATTTTCAAAAGCAAATCGCCTTTCTTGACCTGCTGGCCTTCCTTGACATCCAATTCGGTAATTTCGCCGCTGACTTCCGGACTAATCGTGACTTGCACGACGGGCTGAATTTTTCCGTTCGACGTGATGACTTCGGTTAGATTGCGTTGCGTCACCTTTTCTGTTTGGACAACGACGGCAGGCGTTCGTTTTTTGAGAAGGGCAAATGCGCCAATTGCTAAAATGACCAGGCCGATGCCGATGAAAATAAAAATTTTCCGGTTCTTTGAACGGATTTTTTTTGCCTGCGGCAAAATTGGCGGAGCGGCATCCATCTGATTTTGTCAGTTAAATGAGAATGGCAAATCAGCCTATTTTGTCCAGCGCTGTTTGCCAGCTTTGCGAATAAAACAATCTCAAGCCCAAAAAGTTGCGCGTTAATCGTCATCCACGATTTTAACCGCCCACTCAGGATATGGTGTTTGCGTGCCTTTCATCGCGCGCCACAAAATCCGATTGAACACATCTTCCGGCACCTGGTCTTCCTTTTCCAAATTAAATTTCGACGAAACAATCGCGTCGCGCCGCAATTGCGCATCTTCAATTTTTTTCGATGGCGGATTCATTTCATCGAGCGGCACATTGTTCGTCACGGAATCAAACGCGGTGAAATCCGGCATGTTCGTAAAACAATCAAACATCGGCGTCGCCGTTGCG
Organism: Verrucomicrobiota bacterium; assembly: GCA_021323835.1. Taxonomy (GTDB): domain Bacteria; phylum Verrucomicrobiota; class Verrucomicrobiia; order Limisphaerales; family UBA11358; genus UBA11358. The sequence continues at coordinate 5,038 of JAJPKI010000114.1, forward strand.
TCCATTTGGTTCATCGGCGGCAGGGCAAGCATCAATTCCATCGTGCGCAACAAACTTGTCTGGTTGTATTGCGTATTCACAACCGCGCCGCGTTTTGTGTAAGGGCTCACGACATAAGCCGTCGTGCGATAGCCGCTGACATGGTCCCAGCCGTTTTGCGGGTCGTCTTCAATCGCCAAAATGCACGTGTTCGTCCAAAATTTCGAATGGCTCACGGCCTCGACAATTTTCCCCATCGCCAAATCATTGTCGGCCACTTGCGCTTCGGGCTTTGGACAATTTGTTTTCGTCCCGCTTGTATGGTCATTCGGCAACCAAATCAAAACGAGATTCGGCAAATTGTCAGCCGCTTCAAATTCTTTCAACTTATCACAAAAAAATTTCGCGCGAATTTGATCGGGCACGTCCAAGTCCCAACTCGGCCAATTTGAAATGATGTATGGCCGCAGCGCCTCTAAATCCGGCTCGCTCGCATACACGATTTCATTCGAGCCGTTCATAAAATCGCGGTAGCTGTCGAGAAAAGTAAATTTCTTTTTGTGCGACGCATCCGCCCAGCGATTGCTCGGCCCGGTAAATTCGCCAAAATCCACGACCGATTTTCCACGTGCCAGCGCGTCGTTCCAAATAAATCCGGCCGGCGAATAGGCAAGCGCGTCTTTGTCGTCGCCGCCGCCGCCGCTCGGATAACTGCGCGGAAATCCGGCGAACTCGCGCTCGACGTAATCCGTCGCGATGGCGGTGTCCGACCATTGATGACCGTCTGCGCTCAAAACGCCGCAGCAATAAGTATTGTCGAGCAATGCAAATTCGCGAACGAGCTTGTGTTCGTTCGGCGTCACGCGCTCGCCGAAGACACACAAATCCGAATTGCCATTTCCCTCGCGCACATCGCCGAGCACCTGGTCGTAAGTGCGATTTTCTTTGATGATGTAAATGACGTGCTGAAACACACTCGGCTCGCCGACGCGTTCTGGAACCGGAACTGCAGATTGATTTTCGCGCGGCGGCAATTTTGCCAGTGCCAGCAAAGGATAACGTAAATTCGCCAGCGCCATTTCAGTGAATTTTTCCAAATCATTTTTCGACGGAACGGCAATCAGCGAAAGCGAGCCGTCATATTGTTTCGTGTTGAAGCCAAGGCCGCTGCCCAATTTTTTCTTCGGCTTTTCCATTTGCGCCGTGATGTCTTTCAAATTGGCGACGTAAATTTTTTTCGCGCGCGAATCAAATTGAATTCCGTCCGGAAACCAGCCGGCGGGAACCAATCCGAGCAATTTCGAATTGCCCGGCTGAAATTGAAAAACCGCGACGGCGTTTTGCGTGCCGTTGCAAACAAAAAGCGTTTTGCCCGATTTATCGAACGCCAGCGCATTTGGTTGCGCGCCAAACGGGTCGCCGGGATTTTGCCGCGCAGAAATTGTTTCCACAATTTTGTCTGTGCGCGTATCAATCACCGTCAACGTGTCGCTGCCGGCGTTTGCAACGACAAGAAATTTTCCGTTCGGCGAAAGTGCCATCGCGCATGCGTGAATGCCGGTGATGATTTCAGATTTGATTTGTGCGTCATTAAAATTCGATTGCAAATCGCCAAAAGGCACGCGGTTCAAATCAATCACCGAAACCGAGCCTTCATTTGCAATTGAACGTTCGTCCACACGAACTGTTGTTCCGCGACCAGCCGGGCCGACGACACTATTCGTGTCCGGCCTGCGCCCGCCCCAATTGCTGACGTAAATTTTTTTGCCGACGAGCACAACGTCAAACGGCGCGACGCCAACGTCCCAGTGCCGCAATATTTTTCCATTTGCAGAATCAAATTCAAAAAGTTCGTCTGAAAGATTTCCGGCGACGTAAATTTTCTTTCCGTCACTCGAAATGGCGATTCCGGCGGGAATATCATTTGTTCTTCGCGGCGCATTTGCCGGCGGTAATGCAATTGAAGTCAGCGGTGAAATGTCATTTGTTTTTCCGACCGCAAAAACTTTTACGTCGCCGGCGATGTCCGCCAGATAAATGCGCGAGCCATCCGGCGAAAACGCAAGGCCGGTGAAACTCAATTGCGCCTTGCGGCTCGGGTCGAGAATTTCGCCGGAAACCGGCGTTAAATCTTCCGATGCACCATTCGGAAACGGGACGCACTGCACAATGTTTCCGGTTGCCGGATTGAGAACGATGAGTTGATTTGTCAGTCCGCTCGTGATGAGAATTTTTCCGTTCGGCGAGAGCGCCAGCGCATTTGGCCGGACGCCGGGCAATTCAATTTGCGTTCCCGCGGGCGTGACGATTTGATTTGCCGGCGTCATCAAACCATTTGTTGTCGCGCCGACGATTTCGGTCGTAGCATTAAAATTTTCGGCAAAAATTTTTTGAAAGCCGACGACGGCGATGAGCGCAGACCGAAAAAAGATTTTCACGGCACAATTTGAGCGCAAAACGATTTCGACGGCAAGCAACGTTGCGGTAAATTAATCCGCCGGGTCGAGCCGTTTGTCCGGCACGAGATAATTCTGCACGTAATCGGCCACGGCATTTTCGAGCGTTGTGATTTTTTCTTTGTAGCCCGCCGCGCGCAATTTGGAAATGTCCGCTTGCGTAAAATATTGATATTTGTCGCGAATCGTCTCCGGCATTTCGATGAATTCAATTTTTGGTTTTTTGCCGAGTGCGGAAAAAACGGCGTTTGCCAAATCAATCCACGTGCGCGCCTGTCCGCTGCCGATGTTGAACAGTCCGCCGACTTTTTTCGTCGCAGCCAGATGCAGCGTCATCGCCACCGCATCTTTGACGTAAAGAAAATCGCGCTTTTGTTCGCCGTCGCGGAAATCTTTTCGATAACTTTTGAACAGACGAATGAGATTTTCATTTTGCACCTGTGCAAAACTTTTGTGCACGAGCGAGCGCATGTCCGCTTTGTGGTCTTCGTTCGGGCCGAAAACATTGAAATATTTCAAGCCGACGATTTTTTTCAAATAGCCGTTGCGCCGCGCATGCAAATC
>JAJPKI010000028.1 GCA_021323835.1 Verrucomicrobiota bacterium
GACTGGTATGCGAACAACGGCAGGAAAGTCATCGGTCCGACCGGCCACAATTCGAGACTGGCATGGCACGGCGAATATCTCGCGGGTGGAAAGAAGCAGCCGTTGCGTTTCTGCGTTACTGCGTTGGAAAATCCGAGACCTTTTATGGAAGTCACGTCCATTGATTTATATTCCTGCAAAAGCTTCAGCACCGCCTGCATCATGGCCATGACATCAGGACAGTCTGGATTGATGAGGTAAAAATCTGCTCAATGCAATTTCATGTCACCGAATAACAAACCGTTGCCGCGAACCTCACTTGAACCCGTATCCGAAGCGTGGCAACGGTCATAGCTGTGCCTTTTCCAATTTTCTGGAAAAAATTGTCTTAATCAATTTTATCGGGGCCGCTTTCATCGCCGAAATATGAATGAGGCTTCGTTGGTGGAATTGGGGCCGGAAGGCTCGAATCGTTACTGCATTTTTCCCATAATTCCAAAACTTCAAGCCTGTCTCTGGCCAAAGGAGAAAAATCAGGGTTATTTTGCCGATGATTCGTTGTTACATCATTGATAACCGGCGGAATGGAATTTGCGCTGCCGCGCCGCCGCAATGCACCAGGCAAAGTGAGGACGACAAATATCAAGCCGATCCAGCAAATTATCTCGAAAACCATATTCGCATCGCGCCGCCGAATTATTTTTTTGCTTTTTTCAATGTCTCGGCGACTGCTTTGTCTCCGGTTAAATCATCGGCCTTAAATGTTGGATTTTCAACTTTTCCGTTTTGATTCTTTCGCGCTCCTCCTCCGCCCGATCTTACTGAAACAAAAGAGCCAGTGAGTGAGCCGACCAGCGAGCCGCCACCCATGCCTAAAGAAGTTCCGACAAGCGATTCCAAGCCGGAGCCCGCTCCGGCAATTACGCCAGCCGCCGCTGCCACACCACCGGCACTGGACGCAACAGAAGTTCCCACCGTTGCTGCCGTCACTACGGCGGAACGGCCTGCTGCTGCTGCGCTGCTCATCAAATGCGAACCTGCAAGAGAACCGAACGAAATTGATTTTCCAATTATTACTGGCGCGGCAATCGTGCTGAAAATGAGCCAGATTCCCAAGAAAGCCGCGCCGATGAAATTTTGAAGCGTGTATCCGCTGATTCCTTGAAAACCGCCCGTGTGAAGAAAACTTTGGTCCGTCATAAAATCAATCAACCCTTGCGTAATCAGTCCGGCAACACCCCATCCCAACGGCCACAACATGACGCCGACCAAATTCAAAAAATAGCGCTTGGCAATGTCATACAAACTGCCAAAAGCGAAAAAGCCGACGAAAATCGGCGAGAGAGCGTAGCCAAAATAAAGGATGATTTTCTGAAGGATATAGGCGTAAAAAACAATGGCGCTTGCCACCCAGCCTAAGAGCCACAGAAAGGCGGAAATGAGTGATTCAAAAATTGTTGCCGTGATTGAAAAAACTTTTTGCCACCACGACGAATCATTTTCAGGCGCTTTTTGCATTTGAAGCGCGTTTTGGTATTCGCCATAAATTTGTGTCGGATCAACATGCAAAACATTTTTGACGGTTGAATCCACAACTGATGTGACCGTGTTGCCCCACGAGACAAGGAAGGTGAGAATGACGACCAGGACGAGCGTTCGTATAAAAACCCGCAAATAGGCATCACCGCTCCTTTGGCCGGTGTAAACGGATGAAATTGCCCCGCAGACGAGAAGCAAATAAGCAACCGGCATCAACAGTTGTTGGAGTTGGACACACTGGCTTGTGAAATTCGGGAATATAGAATTAAAGTCTATCATTCCGCAAACTATGCTTGCGCCCGGCAAAATCTGCCCGAATTCGGGACAAAGTTTCTTGGTTGCTTCCCATTGACTTTGTGACCGTTTCCGTTCAAAAGTTTTGCGCTCCGGTGGTTGAGAATTTCGTCAGGTGACATGACTGTTTTCAAACTTCCTCCTGTCAATTGTGACAAAATGATGAACAGCGATTTTGAACCATCCATCCGCGGAAGCAAATCTTCCAGCCTCACCTCGAAAACTTTAGCCAGCAATAGATGTTCGATGTCGCTCACCCACGCTTCGCCAATTTCAATTTTGGCTATTCGTTGGCGACCAACATTCCAGCCCATATCGTGTAGCCTCTCAGTCAGCTCCTCTTGAGACCAGTCTCGCTGCCAGCGGAGACGCCTAACTTGACGGCCAATCAAATTTCTCAAAATCCTTGCTTTCACAACCCTCCCTTTTCTATGACTCCTTATGACACCACCCGCGAATAAGAAACTTTGACCATAACAGTAACAATTTGTTCACAAACCAGTTACGTTGGTGTTAATCTGCAATCTGTGTGACACCACCCGTCTCGGACGGTTTTGGCTATTCGCTAATTCGATTGCTAATTGTCGGTTGCCGGAACTGGCGATATTTTCCCGCAATTGTTGTTTGTCTGTCGTGAAGATGAAAACTCCCTTGCGACCGCGCGAAATAGTGACATACCACTGCTTTTGATTCGTCGCGGCACGAATTGCCGAATCAGAAAAAATCACATAGTCGCCAGTCTTGCCTTGAGCGGCATAAGACGTGACGGCATAACCGCGCATAAATTGGCGGTAATCTTTCGGCAGGATTCGCCCGTCTTCCAATTCAATTTGCCCGTTGTTCTCGACTCGTTTGACGGTGACGAGTTCGCCGTTTGCAAGTTGTCGGTTACTTGCCGTTTTTGCGTTGGCTTTCAGTTGAAGCCGGTCACCAGCGGCCAACGCCAATTCTTTTGGTTCACAGACCGAAAGATATTCCAATTGCTCAAAGGCGACCGCCCGAACTTTGCCAGCCGCTTTGACATACAATTTACTGCCTTCGATTTGAACCAGTCGCCCTTGCGTCCCCGGCTTAACACCCGCTACATTCCGATTGAAAACAATCACGCTTTTTTCGGAATAAAACCGCTCATCGCGTTTTTGAGCATCGGTCAAATCCAATTTCTCAAGTGCCGTAACAATAATTTCAGCTTTTCCAATCACGCCGTGTAATTTCAAATCGGCTCGGATTTGTTCATTGACCTTGTGAAGCTCCGACCAGGTTTGAGAAACGACGACGGTTGAATGTCTCATCGCGGCCAATTCCAAAAATTTGTCGGTGAGAAATTTTTGTTGCTCAAAGAAACCACATTGAAGAATTGCGCCATTTTTATTGAGCCGGTCAAACGAAGCCGCAAGCTGCCCGTTGCGAGCCTCGGCGACGGCGAATTTGTATTCCTCAATGATTTTTCGTTCCGCTTTGGTTTTTGCCAGTTCAGGATTTTGCCGACGAATCGTTTTCAACTCGATTGCATTCAGTCCCGCGAATTTTTCAATCACCCGCAACGCATCGGAAGCCTCAACTGCCCCATGCTGGCGCGTGTCGCCCGATAAAATCAAACGACCACCGTTCGCCTGGACAAGTTCAACCAATTGCAGCATTTGCTTCGCACCGATTTGTCCGGCCTCATCCACGACGACAACCGCCCCATGATTTATTTGACCCCTCGTCAAAAATTCGCTCAATGTCGTGCCGCGCCCGCCCAATTCTTTTTCCAAATCAAGAACCTGCTGGCGTTGCGGAGCAATCACATGGACGGCATGACCGGCTTGCAACAGTCCGTCCCGGACTTCTTTCAACGTGAAACTTTTTCCCGTTCCCGCTCCGCCGCGAAAAAGTGTGACAAAATCTTTTGACGACAAAATCTGGTCCACAGCATGACGTTGCTCCGCATCCAGAGAATTGTTTTGAATCCGATAACGTCCGTTGAGCGGTGAGAGTTGGTCGCGGCCAGTTTCAGCGGCGGCAACCAGCCGCCGCTCGCGCTCCAGTGTCGCGCGAGTCGTGATTTTTCCGCGCTGCTCCTCGTTACGAATGTATGGCTTGCGCTCCGTGAACGATTGAAGGTTTTTGAGCGAAAAGTTTTCGCCCCGGCCACGTTCGAGCGAGTAACGCCACAATTCAAATTCATTCACGACCGAACGCCTATCGAACAGATGTTGTTCAGCCCATGCTACGGCCAGCGCAACGCCATTTCGCGCTTTTGTGTGTCCCTTGCCGCGATTCTGTTTCAATTCCGCCAATTCCGATTTTTCTTCATTCGTGATTTGCTTGTTCCAAAGTTCTACCAATCGCTTGCGGCCAACGTCTTTGATTTTTCTAGCGCGTCTATCATGAGCAATGTGCTCGCGAATTTCGTTTAGATTTTGGCCGCCCATGCTCGGCTTTTTTTCCAGCAAATCGCGTGTGGCTTTATCAATCTCATTGTGTCGTTTTGAAAAGCGTCCAATCAATTCTTGCGACACCCCTTTGATTTCAAAATCACCGCGTCGGTTATTTTGAAATTCATAACCGAGCCGTTTTAATTCCTGGGCGAGTTCGTGGTAATAAACGTTCTCCACATATTTCGCGGCTTGAAGCATTTCATAAGTCTCAAGTGCCTTCCATTGTCGTTCCGCTGCGTCATACGTCGCATTGAAAACAACGCAGTGACAGTGCAGATGTGCATCAAGCGCGCGCGACGTGTCGTGCCGGAACACCGCGCCCACAATGTTGCCGGTGTTCCGATACGTGGATGCGCCATTTTTCCGAACACGAGCGGCGGCAAACTTTTCGAGTTCGCGCAACGCGGAAATGGTTGCGCGCTCATGCGCCCGCTCGACGCGATTATCGCCAGCGACAAGCGCAACGATTGAAACCGATTTTGGCGGTGAGAGTGTGAAGTCGTAAAACACCCGCCGATTGGCTTTCATCCGTTGCGTCAGCAATGCACCCGTATCCGGGTTGACGTTGTGGCAAAGTTTAACGAAATCTTCCAAGCCGACATCACGGCGCAATTTTAATCGTTCAGCACCCGCGCCGAACCATTGACCGACAATCTGCTTGCCCTCTGAATAGTAATCGCCTTTGGCATGATGATCGCCGACGGAGAGATGCTCCTTAAAATACTTTTCCGCATTGGTCAGGTTGTATTGCGCTTTTGCGGTCAGCATGACGAAATTATGACGCAAGCCGCGCATCATTTTGTCCCGAATTCGGGCAAAATGACGGCGATAAAGGGTTATCAAATGGGTATGGTCGAATCAAAAATCCATAGAGACGCCCTACTCCTAACGGTCGTTAAGGATTTTTCAACCGCTAATCGCAACGTTGGCGGCAACGCAGCCGCAACGTTCGTCGCAACGCAGTCAGCAACGCAACGACAACGAGCCGGCAACGCTCATCGCACATCACTATGAACAATACCGCGACCAGCGAGGAAGAAATTCGCAATGCGCTAGACGCGATTGCAAAAAATTTTCAGCCGTCA
>JAJPKI010000088.1 GCA_021323835.1 Verrucomicrobiota bacterium
GATGGCGACGGCATCAATAATTTTAACGAATATCTGGCGGGAACGAATCCGACAAATGCGTCGTCGTATTTTCATTTGGTTTCCGTCGCGGCGCAAACCAACAGCGCAACACTGACATGGACAATTGTCGGCGGACACAGCTACGTCGTGCAATGCGCGACGAATTTGGCGAACGGATTTAGCGACATCAGTTCCGTGATTTCTATTTCCAACGCGGGCGAATCTGTGACTAATTGGACTAATACAAATATAACGAACCAAAATGCTTGTTTCTATCGCGTGCGACTGGGACCGTAAAGTTTTATGAATCTAAAATTGTCGAAAATAATTTTAACATCTTTAGTTGTCGCAGGATTGTGCAGTTGCGCTTCTTTGCATTGTGACGGCGCCACAACTTCCATTTCCGTGGATGCAAAAAATCCCGGCGCCGAAATTCCTGCCGATTTTTCCGGATTAAGTTTCGAAGTCGTGCAATTGTTGCCGACTAACGGCGTTCATTATTTTCGAGCCGACAACGTCGCGCTCATCAATTTGTTTCACACGCTCGGCATAAAAAATCTTCGTATCGGCGGAAATACGTCCGACCGCAACGCCACAAAACTTCCTGATTTGGCTGACATTGACAGTCTATTCGCGTTCGCCAAAGCCGCGGACGTGAAAGTGATTTACTGTTTGCGTTTGCAAGGCGGTGACGCGCAAGCGGACGTGCAGTTGGCGAAATACATCATGGACCATTACGCCGCCCAAATGGATTGCTTTTCCATCGGGCAGGAACCGAGTGCGTATCCAACGGCGAAAGTTGACACACGCGCGCAGGACGAACGCATGGGCGCGGGCAATGAAAATTTCAAATACGTCGGTTATCGCGACGAGTGGAAAAAATTTGCGGATGCAATTATCGCTGCCGTTCCAAATGTGAAGTTTTGCGGTCCGGGCGTTCACAATAACGGACAATGGGCGATTGATTTCATGCACGATTTTGGAAAGACAAATCATGTTTCACTTATCACGGAACATTTGTATCCCGGCGGACCCGGCGGCAAAGTGCCGTCGCCACAAATCGGCATTGACCGGATGCTTGCCGGGATGGATGCGACAAATGGTTTTCCGAAAGCGTGCGAAAAACTTTACGCCAGTTTTGCACCCGTGGCGATTTCCAACGGTTTGCCGTATCGCCTCGAAGAAGTGAACAGTTATTTCAACGGCGGGGCGACGAATGTCAGCAACACATTTGCGTCTGCGTTGTGGGGTTTGAGCTTCATGTATTGGTGGGCAGAGCACGGTGCGGCGGGCGTGAATTTTCATACCGGCGATTTTGTCGCGGCAGGCGCGCGTTTGTTGCCGTCGAAATACACGGCGTATGTCACGGCGACAAACGGCTATTACGTTCGTCCACTTGGTTACGGCATTAAGGCATTTGACATCGGCAGCCGCGGAAAAATTTTGCCGGCAAAAATTTCCGGTTCGAAAAATTCCAATCTTGAAGCACATGCAGTTCTTGGCGATGACAAAAACATCTACGTGACATTGATTAATAAAAACTTCGGCACCAATGCATTCGCGGAAAAAATTGCGCTGAACATTGACGGAAAGAAATTTCAAAGTGCTGAAGTGATGTATTTGGTTGCGCCTGAAAATAAAATTACAGCGACCGAAGGCGAAACGCTCGGCGGCTCGGAAGTTTCCAACGACGCCAAATGGAACGGCTCGTGGCAAGCGGTTTCCGGCGATTCCATCTCTTTGGCGCCCGCGAGCGCGGTCATTGTGAAATTGAAAGCAGATTGAGATGAAACGGCGGATGCGCATTTTCTTCAGCGGATTGATTTTAATTTCAAGTTGCTTTGCGCTTCCAGCCGCAATTTTACCAGCGGATGTTTTGTCGCAATTGAATAGTTACAACGAAGTTTGGAATTCGCCGAGCACGAACGGTTCGCCCGGTTCGATGCCGATTGGCAACGGCGATTTGACGGCGAATGTCTGGGCTGAGAACGGCGGCGACTTGATGTTGTATCTTGGTAAATCGGATTCGTGGAGCGAAGGCACACGGTTGCTGAAAATTGGGCGCGCGCGGATTCATTTTTCGAACAATCCATTTGCCGTTGGCGCGCCGTTCACGCAAACGCTTGATTTTTATCACGGCGAAATCGACATCACCGCCGGACAAATCGGTTCACAAATTTATTTGCGCATTTGGGCGGACGCCGATCAACCGGTGATTCGCGTGGAAGCGAGCGGCGACCAAAATTTTGTAATGACATGCTCAAATGAAGTCTGGCGCAGCGCGCCTTACATCTTGCCATCGGCGAGCGACCCGAATGCCGACAGTTTTCGCGGCGTCATCGGTGGCTCGCCATTGCCATCGGAAAGCGCAGACCAAATCGCTTCGCTGTCCGACCGATTGGTTTGGTTTCATCGGAATACGAATTCGTGGTTTCAAACCATTTTGAACGGCGAAAATCTCGCCGGCTTTCAAAATAATTTTCCTGACCCGTATTTGAATCTGACGTTCGGCGCGACGATGAAAGGAATTGGCCTGAACAAAATCAACAATTACGCGTTGCAATCGTCAGCGACGACGAACGCGACGCTTTCCATTTATTGTTACACGGCGCAAACAGCGACGGCGAGCGATTGGCAAAATCAAATGAGCAACGTCGTCGCGCAGGCGGATGCGACGGACGTCGGCACGGCGCGGACGAATCATTACGCTTGGTGGGACGCATTCTGGAATCGCAGTTGGATTTTTGTCAGCGGCGATGCGAATGCGACAATTGTCACGCGCGGTTATTTGGAGCAACGATTCATGGAGGCGTGCCAGGGCAGAGGAAGGTGGCCGATGAAATTTAACGGCGGCACGTTCACGTTCGATTACAACGGCTTGAACGGCGATTACCGCAAATGGGGTCCGGCTTATTGGAACCAAAATACGCGGCATCTTTACTGGCCGCTGCTGGCGTCCGGCGATTTCGATTTGATGCTGCCTTTTTTTAACTGCTATACGAACATGATTTCGCTGCAGACCGCCGTGGTGAATCAATATTACGGCCACGACGGCGCGCTGTTTCCCGAGACGTTTAATTTTTACGGTTTGTTCACGCTCGACAACTGGGGCTGGAATCGCACGACCGCGACGAGCACGAGCAACGGCTACATCAAATATCATTATCAGGGCGGCCTCGAAGTGCTCGCGATGATGCTCGATTACTACAACGACACACGCGACGATTCGTTCGCGACCAATTACATCGTGCCAATGGCGACGGCGACGATTCGATTTTTCAACGAGCATTGGCCGCGCGTGAACGGGAAAATTCAATTTTATCCGGCGAACGCGCTGGAAATGTATTGGAGCTGCACGAATTCGACCGATTACATTTCGGGTTTGATGTGGGACATTCCGCAATTGCTCACGCTCTCGACCAATCTCACGACGCAACCGCTGCGTGACGAATGGAGCAATTGTTTGAGTGCGCTGCCGCCATTGCCGATGGATTCAACTGCAACTTACGTGAAGCCGGCGCAAACTTATGGCTCGTCGCACAATTCGGAAAACCCCGAATGCTACTGCATTTTTCCGTATCGCATTTACGGCGTCGGCAAATCGAACAACATCGGCCTGGCGACATTTAATCATCGCACGATTACGAACAATAAAAATTGTTGGAGCCAGGACGTGATGGAAGAAGCGCTTGTTGGTTTGACGATGAGCGCGTCGAATGATGTCGTCAGCAATTTCAGGCAGAAAGACAGCAAATGCCGGTTCTTCGCATTTTGGAGTTCACATCATGATTATTTGCCGGATTTGGACAACGGCGGCGCGGGCATGACGGCGCTGCAATTCATGCTGATGCAAAATAACGGAAACCAAATCCAAATGCTTCCATCGTGGCCGGCAAATTGGAATGTGGATTGTAAATTGTGCGCGCCGAACAATACGACCGTGCGCTTGAAGTTTCAAAACGGTGTCGTCACGCAGCTTGACACCAGTCCGGTTGCGCGCAGAAATGATGTCACGACGAGTTATGCATTGCCGTCGCCGGGCCTGCCGCCACGATTTGGCACGGCGCAATTGTCGGGAAAAAATATTATCGTCGTCGGCACAAATGGAACTGCCGACGGCGTTTATCAATTGCTCGCCACATCGAATTTAATGCTGCCAGTTTCCAGTTGGCCGGCCGTGGCGACAAATTATTTCCGCACAAACGGCAGTTTCAGCTTCACGAACCCGGTTGCTTCAAACGGTTCGCAATTTTATTTGCTGAAAATGCCATAAGTCACATCACCAGTTTTTGTGATATAAATTCACTACTTCTGGGAATTCACAATTTTTGGCTAGAGCGTAGAGTTCATCTCACACACCACGCGAGGTTTTGGATGCAAGTCTGTCTGGGCTTAATCCATTCTGGGAGCCTCGCTAAAAAGTGTTGGGGCTGTCGGCGACGGCAGCCCCATTTTTAACTA
>JAJPKI010000338.1 GCA_021323835.1 Verrucomicrobiota bacterium
CGTCGCGGTTTCAACTGAATTGGTCGAAGTCATTTCGTCGGAATTGTCCGCCGCATCTTCATCCGAAGATTTTTCTTTTTTCGGCTGCGGCGGCGTGGGATTCACGAGCACGATGTAGGCATTCGCTTCCTTCACTGAATCGTCGTCCGTGTTCGAGCCGAGCGTGATGCTGCCCTCGTCTTTTACCGTGTGCCGCCACAGTTGCATTGTTTGTCCGTTCACGGTGATGGTTGAAACCAGCATGTTCGTCGGCATGCGAAATTGATTGGTCAGCCAATCCGGCACGGTCGCGCGCGTATCATGCGCGACATAAACGTCATTGGTGCCCTCCGCAGTCACGAGCTGCATCAAATCCGCCGCGGCATAAAGACTGTCGGCGTTCGGCAATTGAATGTAATCGGCGCCGACCAATTCCGCCGGCAAATTCGTGAACGTGAAATCCGCGTCGGAATAAATTTTATTGCCATTTGCGGCATTTGTTAAAACATGCGCGCCTTCCGTCGGGCCGGTGTAAGCCAACGACTCGATGTAATTTCCGGCTTTCGCTTCCGCGCCGGTCATCGCCGTCGTGGTGATGGGCGGAACGGGCGAAGTCAAATTTGCCCATGACGCATGAGTCGTTGGAAACTCAACTTGCGGCAAATGCGGCAGCGCTTTGGAAAATCCGTCGCTCATCGGGAACGGCCGCGCGTTCACCGTCGCGCTCCCCGATTTCAAGCCGGAACACGTCGCAGTCACGCGAATTTTTCCAGAGCTGAGCATTGAGCGAACCGCCACGCGATTAATGCCCGCTTCAAGGTCGAGATATTTGTTGTTGATGGAATTGGTTTTGCCGCTGTTATAGCCGCCGCGCCAAATGCCCGCGCCGCCGCAAATAAAATCCACGCGCTGCTGAAAAGTTGGCACGCGCAGACCGTTTGCGTCAACGGCCTCCACATCGAACAATGCCACGTCCGAACCGTTCGCGAGAAATCCTTCCGGCCCGAGAACCGGCGTGACGCGCAGCGCAACTGCCGGACCCGTCGTGCGGATGGAATAAGTCGCAACCGCTTTGCCGCTGTTGTAACCGACGGCTTTGATTTCGCCCGGCGCAAACGCGACGTTGGTGAACGTGAACAGATACTGCATGGAATTTTTTCCGTGCCCGAGCGATTTTCCGTTCACGAACAACTCCACGTCTTTGCAATTGGACGCGACGTAAACAGGTTTTACTGTGCCCGCGGAATAATTCCAATGGCCGATGATGTGGATTTGCGGGTCGTCGCGGAACATCGTCTGGCAAACATAATATGCTTCCTTGGGCAAACGCACGCCGTCCACTTCGCCGCTCGCGCGGTCCACTTCCGTCGTGTTGCGGCCGCCGCTCGTCGAGTCGGAGAAAATCCAATTTGCGCCGCCGGAGTGTCCGGGCGCACTCAATTTACGAACGTAATTTTTTATTTCGCTCACGGCGTATTGCTCGGAATCTTCGGCGTAAGTTTGTTTCGCCGCTTTTTGCAGCGCGTCGTAATTTGTGAACGGCGGCGTAAATTCATCCCACACACGGCGCGGAGATTCTTCGCGGTCGTATTCGCCTTCGACCACCGGCAATCGCGGCACTTCATGGCTGCCTTCCGTGCCAATCGTCACGTCCATGAATTGTCCGGTGTTCTTGTCCGCGCGACGATGCGCATAAGCGCGTCCGCCGTAAGGATCGTATTTGTCAAAATAACCGCGCAATTGCGCCGCGTGGTTCGTCGTAACTTTTTGATTGCCGCCTTCCCAAATCATAATCGCCGGGTCGTTGCGATAATAAATCAGCCCCGCGCGAAATGCGTCGGCGCGAACATCCCACGCAGAGCGAACCGTGTCGGCTTCGCCGTCAGTGCCCGGTTGCTCAACCATGATGCCGAGTTCGTCGCAACTTTGGATTTCCGCTGGCCCGCCCGCGCAATGTCCCCAGCGCACCCAATTCGCTCCGGCGTCCTTCATCAATGCGAGCGAATAGAAATGCATCCAATCCGGCATCGCATCGCCGAGACCCGGCCATTCGTCAATCGGCTTTTGCCCCCAACCGTGAAGGCGCAGCGGATTGCCGTTGATGGAAAACCCGGTTTTCACGTCCCAATGAACCGCGCGAATGCCGAAAGGAATTTCCTGCGAATCAACTATTTTGTCGCCTTCAATCAAAGAAATTTTTGCGTGATATAAATAGGGATAGTCGGGTTCCCATAACTGCGGATTGGGAATTCCGAAAGAATATTGAACTTTTGACGACGTTCCAGCGTCAACTTTTACGGTTTTTCCAACTCGATAAGAAGATAAGGATTTGCCGTCGCGGTCAAAAATATTTACATCCACAAATACATACTCATTTGTGCTGCGGCCATTTTCAATTGGCACTTCCACCGTGACCGTCGCGGATTTTTCAGAAATGTTCGTCGAATAAATGTATGGCCCTTCCGTTTGCAGAAAATCGTAGAGCGGCAGCGAAATGTGCAGCGGGTCGGTGACAATCAATTTCACATCGCGATAAATGCCGCCCATTGCCGGATGCCACTGCGGATTGTTCCAGGGAATGTCCTTGGCCTGCAAATCAACGACGTTTGTCGGAATGTTTGCGGACTCTTTTGCCAAACGCGCCTGCAAATTTTCAATCGAAGTGCCATTTGTCACCGTGCCGGAATCGCCTTCTTTGTTTCGCCGTGCCTTTTTTCCCGGAGCGGCGGTCGAATTGGTCGAAACATTTTCCGTTGCATTCGTCGAAACGTTTTCAACGTCATTCGTTGCGCCGCCGCGACGGCTTTTGCCACCGCGCTTGCCTTTGCCCTCGCCGCCGGCGGCGTTATTCGTCGTCATCGGATTGAACCCAAATTGATTGTCGCACATCACCGCCAGCACGTTTGATTTTCCGATTTGCAAATACGGCGTCAAATCGAAACCGAACGGCAGAAAACCATTCTTGCACGTGCCGAGATAATGGCCGTTCAGATAAACATCCGCCACCTGCCGCACCGCTTCGAATTCGACATAAACTTTTTTGCCGTCCCAATTTTTCGGCGCGTCGAACGTTTTGCGATACCACGTTTTGCCGCCCCATTGATTCGTCTCGCCGCGCAAACCCGGCAACGCAAAATCGTCGAATGTATCCGTGTCGTTGTAAGTGTGCGGCGTGGAAACCGTTGCCCAGTTGCGGTCGTCAAAATCCGGCACTTGGGCGTTGGTGGGATTGGCTTTGATGAATTTCCAATCGGGATTGAAATTCAACACCTGCCGGTCATCGGCCTTAGTAGAAAAAGCAACAAGAACCACGGCGCAGGTGAAGAAAAAAAATCGAAACAGTTTCATGTGATTCATCAAGTTGCCCAAACGCAATGCGAGCGTCCAGTTGGAAATTGATAACAAATATTCGACGCCGCAAAAGGCAAACGGGTTACGCCGAATCAACGCGGGATTTATTGGGAAGAATCTTTTGCGGCAAATTGCTTGTCGGCAAAATCTAGAAAGAAATTCCAGTCGTCGGGATAAATATCGTGCTTGCCGGTGTGTTCGTGATACATCACGTCATTTCCGACAGCGGTATCCGGCGGCGGCATCGGATATTTTTCCAGCACGGCGGAATTCATCAACGAGCCGCTGCCCATGCCGCTGGCGGTGGCATCGGGCGGTAAATTCGTGACGACGCCGTTTTTGCCTAACAAGCGATAAACGGGCGCGGCGGCGATGGCGGCTTCCCATTCGCCGCGCGGGTCGCTCCAGCGGTCTTCAGTGCCGGTGTTCAAAAAAAGCGGGCGCGGCGCGATGAGCGAAATGAGTTCATGCGAATCCACAGGCATGTCGGAAATGTTGTTGCTGTAATCCAAAAAGTTCGGACAAAATTGATATGCGAAACTTTTGGCCATGCTGGTGACGGTCTCGCCGTAATCGCGTCGCGCCAACGCCGCGCCCATTTCGCCGGAGCAACTGGCAATGACCATGGCAAAGCGTTTGTCTTCCGCGCCCGCCCACAACGCAGTTTTGCCGAGACGTGATTGGCCGACCATGATGATTTTGCTCGCGTCCACATTTTTATCTATTTCCAAATAATCCACGATGCGGCTTGCGCCCCATGCCCATGCGGAAATCGCGCCCCAGGCGTCGCTGTCGAAATTTGTTTCGCCGGGTTTCATGTAAAGCCCGCGCACGCCGTATTTCCAGCCGCTGCCATCGGCCAGGTCGGGTTCAATTTCGTTGTAATCCACGAGCGCGATGCCGTAGCCGCGCTCAATGATTTTTTCCACCGGCCAATTGTGCGAAACGCCGCGGTCAATTTTCGACGGCGGCGTCTTTTTATTTGCTTTACGGTCCCAAACGGGATAAACGGCCACGTCCGGGTCATCCACGTCGCGAAAATTTGGCGAGAACGACAGGCACAAAAAAACCGGCACACGATTGGTTGCCGCCGCCGGCGTGTAAAGCAAGACGTGTAACGTCAGATTCACCTGCGGTCCTATTCGGGCGGCGTTGTAATTGTAAAATTCCAAATCAATCTGCTTGCGCAATGCCTTGCCGTCCAGCGCGTGCGCGTCCGCGTCCCACACCTTGTCAATCATGTTGCGCCATTTCGGGCTGCTGCCGTAAATATAACCTTCGTATTGCGCCAAAATTTTTGGACGCTGATTATACATCCAATCATCCGCGTCCACCACCGCCGCGCCATTCGGCGCCACCAACGGGTCGGGCAACGTGAATGTTCCCACCCTCGACTCGTCATAATTCACCGTCGCAAACGTCAGCACCACCGCACTGCACGCCGGAATTTTCACGCGCACCATTCCGTTCACCGGCTTGGGCATCACCGACCATTTTCCCTTCCAACTCCCATCATTCGCAATCGGCGCGCCCCCAATCGTAATTCCCGCCGTTGCCGACTCATCATTATTCGACGCCATCAAATAAACCGCCTCGCAATATTTATAAATATTCGTGTTCAAATTCAACGTCACCTCCGCCGCCCGACTACCCCCGCCATGCTCCTTGTTGATGATGGTGATGTATGGCGTGTTGCCGCCGCCTTCGACAGCGTAGACACTCAAATTCAAATTCGACGGATTCGACACCTTGACCGGCAAAAATTTTCCGTGACCGCCCAAATCAAACGCCTTGATGCCGTAACCCAACGGCCTCACCTCAAACCCATCCGGCGACGTGAAATACGCCGTGTATTTCGAGGGCCGTAACTCATTGCCCGCCGCCACACGGTCGCCCGTATGAAAATTCAAACCCGCCGCGCCGTGACTCGCCCACCAATACATAAAATCCAAACCCCACAACGCCGACGCAAACGTATTGCTCACATTCGTCGCCCCTCCGTTGAAATAATTATTCACCTCCTCCAACCGATACGGCAAACCATTCGACACCACCATCGGCACAAAACTCTCGTAAAGTTTCTCGTAAGCTTTCGGAAAACCATTCGTCAAATCCGAATCATCCCCCGCCAACATCCGGTCAATCCCATTCGCCGGCGTAGGCACCTTCCCTCCCGCCCCGCCCGGATACAAATGTTCCGTCACCATCACCACATCATTCGTCGCTCCAGCCCCACTCGCAAAATCCTCCACAAACCGCACCGCCCATTCCCCGTTATTATGCACACTCGGCCCCGCAAACTTAATCCCCGGCACCGCCGCCATCAATGCATCCGCAAACTTCTTCCAATCATCCCGGTAAGTATCATACTTATACTTCTCATTTACATCACCCATCCGCTCCGTTGCCGCCCGCGTGTCCTTCTTCTCCACCGGATACGCACTCGGCTCCTGCCCAATACTAAAACATTCCATCTGCCCCGCATAATTCTCCATAATATACTTCGCCGTCCTGATGTCCTCCTCAACATCTCCATTATGCAACCGCAAACAATAAATCACCTTCACACCCGCCACTTTCGCAAAACCGAACAAACTGTCCAAATCCGCCTCATCCGGCAACCGCTTCGCATCCCGGTCAGATGTATTCCCCCCAATCCGCAAACTCTTC
>JAJPKI010000097.1 GCA_021323835.1 Verrucomicrobiota bacterium
AAGCCGAATTGCCGTATTGCAAAGTCAGTGGCGGCGTCAGCAATATCTCGTTTTCGTTTCGCGGCAACAACTTGGTGCGCGAGGCGATGCATTCCGCCTTCCTCTACCACGCCATCCGGGCCGGACTCGACATGGGCATCGTCAACGCCGGGCAACTGGCCGTCTATGACGAAGTGCCGAAGGATTTGCTCGAACTCGTCGAGGACGTTTTGCTCAATCGCAAACCGGACGCGACCGAGCGGCTGATTAAATTCGCCGAGTCGGTGAAGCAACGCGGTAAAGCCGAAGTCGTCGAAGACGAATGGCGCAAAGGCACAGTCGAGGAACGACTCTCGCACGCGCTTGTGAAAGGCATCGTGGATTTCATCGATGCCGACACGGAAGAAGCGCGGCAAAAATACGGCAAGCCGCTGCTCGTCATCGAAGGCCCGTTGATGGCTGGAATGAATGTCGTCGGCGATTTATTCGGCGCAGGCAAAATGTTTTTGCCGCAAGTCGTCAAATCGGCGCGCGTGATGAAAAAGGCGGTCGCATATTTGCAACCGTTCATGGAAAAGGAAAAGCAGGTGGCGGTCGCGGCTGGCGGAATTGCCAAACCGCAGGGAAAAATTTTGCTCGCGACGGTCAAAGGCGACGTTCACGACATCGGCAAGAACATCGTCGGCGTCGTGCTTGCCTGCAACAATTACGAAGTCATCGACCTCGGCGTGATGGTGCCGTGCGAAAAAATTCTGGCGACGGCGCGAGAAACGAAAGCCGACATCATCGGCTTGAGCGGATTGATTACGCCGTCGCTCGATGAAATGGTTCACGTTGCGCGCGAAATGGAACGCGAAGGATTGAAATTGCCGCTTTTAATCGGCGGCGCGACGACGAGTAAAGCACACACCGCGGTAAAAATTGCGCCCGCATTCAATCAGCCGGTCGTTCATGTCGTGGACGCGAGCCGCGCTGTGCCAATTGCGAGCAGTCTAATCAGCGCGGAAAACAAATCGAAATTCGCCGCGCAAATCCGCGAAGAATACGACCGCGTTCGCGCGCAACACGCCGGGCCGAAGGCGAAATTGCTTTCAATTGAAGAAGCGCGCGCTAATGCTCCGAAACTGAAATTTGACGATTTGCCGAAACCGGAATTTACTGGCGAAAAAAATATTGAGCCGTCGTTAAGTGAATTGGCGAAATTCATTGATTGGACGCCCTTTTTCCACACATGGGAATTGCGCGGTGTTTATCCCAAAATTTTGCAACATGAAAAACACGGCGAAGAAGCGCGAAAGCTTTTTGCCGACGCGCAAAAATTGCTTGAAGAAATTGTCAGTAAAAAATTACTCCAGCCAAAAGCCGTTTACGGATTCTTCCCGGCAAATCGAATTGGCGATGATGTCGAACTTTACACCAATGAATCGCGTCAGAAAGTTTTAACCAAATTCCATTTTCTTCGGCAGCAAATCATCAAAGACGACGGCACGCCGAATTGGTGCCTCGCAGATTTTGTTGCTTCAAAAAATTCAAATGATTTCATCGGCGCATTTGCCGTCACGAGCGGACATGGATTGCGCGAACTCATTGAAAAATTCAAAGCCGACCATGACGATTACAATGCCATTATGGCGGAAGCAATTGCCGACAGATTGGCAGAAGCATTTGCGGAATTTTTGCACAAGCGCGTCCGCGACGAATGGGGTTATGGCAAACTGGAGAAGTTGACGACCGACGATTTGATTCAGGAAAAATATCGCGGCATTCGACCGGCGGCGGGTTATCCGGCGTGTCCGGACCACACAGAAAAAGGAATTCTTTGGAAGTTGCTCGACGTCGAAAAGAACACCGGCATCAAATTGACAGAAAGTTTTGCGATGTGGCCGGGCAGTTCGGTAAGCGGACTTTATTTCGCACATCCGGACTCAAAATATTTTGCCGTCGGCAAACTTGGCCGCGACCAAATTCTGGATTATCACATTCGCAAAGGCATGACGGTTCTGGAAGTCGAGCGCTGGCTCGGACCGTGGTTGAATTACGACCCCGCCAAAGCGGAAAAAATTTCCTGCGCGTGCGGTTTATCGCATTAAATCGCAAATACTTGAAGCAGGCTTGTTTTTCCCGCGCCGCAGGTTAAATTC
Organism: Verrucomicrobiota bacterium; assembly: GCA_021323835.1. Classification (GTDB taxonomy): domain Bacteria; phylum Verrucomicrobiota; class Verrucomicrobiia; order Limisphaerales; family UBA11358; genus UBA11358. The sequence continues at coordinate 2,121 of JAJPKI010000097.1, forward strand.
TCCGTATGAAGAACGACGTTGTGTCGGTGCAAATTCGCGGCATTCTTCCAGCCAACAGCGGTTGTGCGTTGTTCGTCGGCAACGATGAAAAAGTTTTCGTCATCAACGTCGAGCCGCAAATGGGACAAGTCATTGGAATGTTTTTGCGGCAAACCCCGAAAGAACGGCCGCTCACACACGATTTAATCAATCGCATTTTCACCGGCTTCGGCATCAGTGTCGAACGCGTGGTCATCACGGATTTGAAAAATTCGACTTACTTCGCGCGATTGATTTTGCAGCAACAAAATGAATTGCATTCGGCGCGAAAAATTGTCGAAGTGGACGCGCGTCCGAGCGATTGTCTGGCGATTGCCGCCGCGCAAAAAAAACCGATTTTTGTTTCCGCCCCGCTATTCGACCAGGTTGAAGACATGAGCGAAGTGCTCAACAAAATCAACGAGACTGGCAGCGAAGCCAGCGAAGAATAAATGCCCGCCGCGAAAGTTCCACCGCTCGCTTTGATTTGCGGCGACGATGAATTCGCCGTCAAGAAGCGCGCCAAGGAAATTTATCAAAATTGGTCCGAGGAGCTCGGCGGCATGGACCATGAAATCATCGAAGCAACGGTTTCCAACAGCGGCGATGCTTTAAGCAAAATCGCAAAGCTTCGTGAAGCGCTTCAAACACTTCCCTTTTTCGGTTCGGGAAAAGTCGTTTGGTTGCGCGATTGCAATTTTCTTGGCGATGAACGCGCGGCGTCGGCGCAAGCGGTAACGGAAACTTTGAACGAAGTCGCTGAAGAATTGAAAAATTTCAAATGGGAATCTGTGCGGCTGCTTATCAGCGCGGGCAAGGTGGACAAGCGTAAAACATTTTTCAAAACGCTGGATAAAATCGGCACAGTGGAAAATTTCGACGCGCTTTCGGCGGACGACAAAGATTGGGCTGAACGCGCGGAAATGGCGGCGCGCGCGGCGGTTCGCGAGCGTAAGAAAGAGATTTCTGAAGAAGCGTTGAGTGAATTGGTCAATCGCGTCGGGCCAAATACGCGACAATTGGAAACAGAAATTGAAAAATTGTCCCTGTTCATCGGCGAGCGGAAGAAAATTGAATTTGCCGACGTCACAACAATTTGTTCGCAAAATAAAACGGCGAAGGCATTTGCTTTGGGCGACGCGCTGGGCGACCGCGATTTGCCGCGATTGTTAAAACGGTTGGACGAAGAATTGTGGGAAGCGAAATTTGACAAAGATAAATCGGAAATCGGTTTGCTTTACGGTTTGATTTCCAAAATTCGCGCGATGCTGCTATTGAAAGAAATGATGCGCGAAGGTTGGGTGAAACAAACGATGGATTACAACAGCTTCAAATCGCAATTGTCGCGCGTGCCGCAGGACAAATTGCCGTCGGACAGGCGGTTCAATCCGCTGGCGTTGAATCCG
>JAJPKI010000056.1 GCA_021323835.1 Verrucomicrobiota bacterium
CGCTGATTGGCCATTGCCTACGCAAAGGCAAGCCGTTACGGACGAGCTTGCGAAGGACGCCCATAAAATGAAAGAAGCCGCTGACGCCCTGATGCACCGATACCAGGGCGCATCCGTACCATCAGTCATGGTATTGCAAGCGCGGTTTTCGGAATCACAAAGTCAGTTCAATAACGCAGAAGAGCAAGCGCGTAACGTATTCAACCGATGCGCCGGTATTATCAACAATCTAACCAAAATAGTGTCGGGTATAATCACTCCTGACGTTTTGAGCCTATTAAGGGAAAGGAATAGCCAATTCGAGCAATTGAAAGGTGATTTAAGCACGCTGAATTCAAACGATCAAAAGGTTATTAAAGCCGCCAACGACGCCATAAAGCAATTAGAGCCGCTGAGGGTGCTGGCTAATCAAGTCAAACAAGCTGCGGTGGAGACCGAAGCGGCAACCCGACTGGTCAACTATGACGCATCGGTGGATTTGAGCGATACTAATTGGCGTTATCTCGCTGATGCTCCCGAAGAAAATTGGCGGTCGTTTCAGCATCTCTCCACCGAAGCTGACGGAAGCGCCAATTATATTATCATTCAGGAAGGCATGGGTGATTTTCGATTGAAAAAGCTTTTCAATGACCCCACTGAGGGCTACAAGGCAGGTGTTCAAATTAGTCAGAAAGTGTTTCAAACCGTGGCTTCCGCCGCCATTATGGCTTCGACTGGCGGAGCGGGAGCAGCTATTCCGCTAACCTCAAAAACTGTTGCGAGCGGGACCAACGCAACGCCACAGAATCCGATGACCGCGTTGAACACAGCGGTCGTACAGAATGAAGCAACTTTGGCAGTGCTAAAAACGAATCGAACGATCGTGAAGGCTCAACTTGAGCAGATTATCACCGGTTTGCCAGGCCACAAGGCAGCACCGGCTCTAACTGCGGATTATCTCCTTAGCGTGAGCAATAAGTTGGACGCTCTTAAAGGTATTCTTCAAACAACCCAATAATTAACCAAAGCCATATATGAATCCGACATTTCCCGTAGGCACGCGCGTTAAACTCACGCAACCATTGGGTAGTTTGCCGGTCGGTTCTAAAGGCACGGTCATGCAGACTTTTTTCTTGGCCGAAGAGGAATATTGCCATGTGCATTTCGACGCTGTATCCGGTCCCAGCACGATTCTTGTTCCCGATGAAATGTTAGCAGCGGCCTAGCCATTCGAACAACGTCGGAAAAACAATGAAATTTATTTCGCGAGCCGCGAGCCAAGTTCCGCTTGAAGATCGAAGCGTTGATTTAAAATCACCGGATTAAACGATCAGGATTTTGGGATTGACTTTGCTAAATCGCCGTTCCGGGAGGAGTTAACAATTCAGTTTTATGACGAAACGAAACCCCTGCAAATAGGTATTGCCGCCTATTTTTATAAAATTGAAGCTTGGGTTAAAACGACGGCAATTCTTCAAAACGGAATTGGCCTGGATATTGTTCAATTGCAACCCACTTATATATTGGCCAATTTGATGCATGGGCATGCAGAAACTGGAGACGGCCAATGCACTGTCATTTGTGAGACCACCGGAGAACGTCGGTCGGGACGAAACGTTTGTATAGAATGCCCCAGCGGAAGTGGTGTCATCAAAATCTGCTGTTGAACGTTATGTCGCAGCATCTCAGTATCTTTGTAACAAATGCTGACGACCAAGCCATGCGGGGTGCATGGGTAACAGTTTGTATAGACGGAAAGGAGATTGTACATGCCCAAACAAACGGACGGTTCGATCAACCTATTTCGATCACTTTGCCGGATACCTTGAGTGCGATTAAGTTGCGGGCAGTAGCAGGCCCAGAATCTAAAGAAGCGACTGTTCCAGTTGATACGCACAACTATACCTTCAAATTCGAGAACGTACACGGACCGACTGTTGCAGATCCAACGACGCCAAAAGCCATTTGGATTCCGGCTTTGGCGTTCACGAGTGTGCTTTTGCTATTTTTCATTTTTGTCTTTTTCAAGGTTCCCACCATGACAGAAGACCAGAAGGGAATCATCGGCATGCTTTTCCCTCCGTTTTGCGGGTTTTCGGCATTCTTCATGGGCGGAACGGCGCTTTTCGCCTTAGATTTTCCAAAAAATAAATTTGTCAAAATTGCATTCTCCGCAACCGCAGGCATTGCTGTTTTTGCGTTCACTTGGAGTCATGCCCCATATTGGTTCAAGGTAAATAAGGCAAATATTTCGATGCCTTACCCCCAATTGCCTGCGTCAGTCAAAAATCCCCAGTCCAATGATGTGACCTTAGAAAGTTCGCCTGGCCCAATCGGAACCAACCTCGCGAACGCGCGGAAAAACGTTACGTGGATGGAGCATGGATTTCAATCAAACCCGCATCCGGTGATGTGGTGCAACTGGACTTATACGCAGGGGCGACAAACCGGCTGTTTCTTGGACAGGATGAGTATTCCACGAGCTTGGAATTTCTCTCAACAGATGACGTGGCAAAAATCAAGGTTATTAAAGAGACAAAATTATAAAAATTGCTGTTTTAATAGGACGCCCTGGAAATGCGTTAACTGCGGGAGCCAATAGGAAAGTCTCTTTTTCAGACGGACAGGTTTTTGGGTCAGACGTTTTGTGAATGCCTGAATGACGGGGTAAAACCATATTTGGCTTCACCGCTCGTGGTTCATTTGGGCGGGATTGTCTCGCATGACTTCAGGAATGCACGGATGAACAAAGCCGCGTTCAGTAAGTTCTCGTTCGATTTTCCGGGCCAAACGACCAAGATTGCACAGAGGAACAAGCGTCGTGGGTGAAGGAGACAAGGCTGACCGGAAGTCCGTGGAACGAGTA
>JAJPKI010000376.1 GCA_021323835.1 Verrucomicrobiota bacterium
GCACATTGCACACGAACGATTCGCCCGGCGCCGTGACGCGTTTGGTGGACATGGGCGTGGAGCCGTTTTTGATTTCTTCAACGCTGATGGCCGTGCTCGGACAACGATTGGTGCGAACGGCTTGCAAGAATTGCAAGACGCCATTCGAGCCGACGGAAAAGCAATTGGAATTGCTCAATCTTTCGCCGCACGATTTGGGCGACAAAGTATTTCATTATGGTCGCGGTTGTTCGGTTTGCAACGACACCGGTTATAAAGGCCGCAAAGGCATTTTTGAATTGCTCATCGTCAGTGACGCTATTCGCACGCTGATTAACGAACGCGCTCCGACGGTGGTCATTCGCCAAAAAGCGGTGGAATTAGGAATGGTGACCTTGCGCGAAGACGGTTTGCGTAGTATTTTTGAGGGCGACACCACCATTGAAGAAGTTGTCAAATATACTTGACGCTGATTTGTTATGCCAAAGTTTGATTACGTAGCTCTCGACAACCGTGGCAAAGAAACCAAGGGCAGCATCGAAGCTGCCAGCCAGAACGAAGCCATTGGTCGCGTAAAAGAAATGCAACTTTTCCCGACCAAGATTGTCGAAGCGGAAAAAGTTCAGCCCAAAGCCGCTGCCAAAGCCAAAGGCAAGCCCGCCGCCAAAGCCGGAAAAAAAGGCGGCGCGATGAACATCGAAATTAAGATTCCCGGCTTGACCGGCGGTGTGAAGCCCAAAGTGCTGACGACGTTCACGCGGCAATTGGCGACACTGGTGGATGCGGGTTTGCCGTTGTTGCGCGGATTGCGCGTCCTCGAAAAACAGGAACGCAACGCAACGTTAAAAAGAATTTTGGGCGAACTGGCGTTGGCGATTGAAGGCGGCAGCACGTTTTCCGAAGCGCTCGCGCAACATCCGAAAGTTTTTAATAAGCTGTTCATCAACATGGTGAAAGCCGGCGAATTGGGCGGCGTGCTGGAAGTCGTTTTGAAACGTCTCGCGGAATTTTCCGAGAAGGCTCAAAAAATCAAAGGCAAGGTAAAGGCCGCACTGTTTTATCCCGTCGCCGTTTTGATTGTCGCGGTCGGCATCATGATTTTGCTGCTGACGTTCGTCGTTCCGCGATTTCGCGATGTGTTCAACGGGATGGGTTTTGCGTTGCCCACGTTCACGTTGATTGTGTTGAACATCAGTGACATCGTAAAAAATAATATTCTCGCCACACTCGGCGCGGTTGCTGTTGCCGTCATCATCTTTCTCATCATCATCAATAAAACAAAAACCGGACGCCACATTTGGGACAAAGTGAAATTGAAGTTGCCTCCCGTTGGCGGCGTTATCACCAAAGTTTCCATTTCGCGTTTCACGCGCACGCTCGGCACGCTCGTGAGCAGTGGCGTCCCGATTTTGCAGGCACTGACCATCGTCCGCGAAACCGCCGGCAATGTTATCATCAGCAACGCCGTCACTAAAGTTCACGAGAGCGTCAAGGAAGGCGAAACCATTACTGCGCCGCTGGAAAGTTCCGGCGTATTTCCGCCAATGGTCGTCAGCATGGTGGACGTTGGTGAACAAACCGGCGCGCTGCCCGAAATGCTTTTGAAGATTGCTGAAAATTACGACGAAGAAGTGGACAACGCCGTTTCAGCGATGACTTCGCTGCTCGAGCCAATTATGATTGTCTTTCTGGCGCTCATCGTCGGCAGCATCGTCATTGCGATGTTCTTGCCGCTTATCAAAATGATTCAAAACATGAGTGGCGGCGGCGACGGTGGTGGCGGCGAATAAATCCATTTTTCGCTGGCAAATTCTCGAATTTCCGCAAAAACTATTGACAAGTAACCATGTCAATGCGTAAATACATTGTAATTACATTGCATGGCCGAGTTATTTACAAATGAGCCATTATGGACTTTGATTGGAATAATTCGCCATTCGATGAGAGTTCTTTGACTCAACGCGAAATTGAGGAGTCATTTGAAGACCCTTTTGCCATCCGGCTGCTGCCCGACTCTCCGCGATTCGGCGCTCAGGCGCGATTTTTTAATTTAGGAGTTTCCGCCGCGGGCGTTGGAGTTTTTAGCGTGTATCGCACAAACGGTCGTCTCGTCCGCGTTTTGCACGCACGGCAATTCGAGCCGGAAGAAAGATTTTTTTATCAGCGCAGAATGGACCAGACACTTTCGCAGTAGCAAATTAATTTTGAGCCATGCGCACGTTTGCCAATTGGGAAGAAGTGCCGCTTTTCGACAACGAAGAAGCGGAGGCCGAATTTTGGTCGGAGAACCGGCCGGATTTGCGCCTGATGGAAGCGGCGACAGCGGGCAATGCAGAATCATCCGAGTCGGTGACCATCACGCTGCGAATTGACCCGCGGATGCTCGCGCGTATCAAACGGCTCGCGCGGTCACGGTATTTGAATTACCAGAGCATGATTAAACAGTGGTTGAGCGAACGAATGGAACAGGAGCTGAAATGAAAATGAAATTGCCAATCGAAAATCGAAAATCGAAAATCGAAAATGCCTTCACGCTCGTTGAATTGCTCATCGTCATTGCCATCATCGGCATTCTTGTGGGATTTACGATTCCGGTTTTGAAATCCGTCAAGCGCACGCAATACATCAGTCACGCAACGGCGGAACTGAAGCAATTGGAAGCGGCAATTGAAAGTTACAAGGCGAGTCATGGTTTTTATCCGCCGGGCAACGGCGTAGCTCCCGGTTATTTGCCCGGTGCGCTCACCAATCAACTGTATTATGAATTAGAAGGGACGACATATAATGACGCAACTCATATTTACACGACATTGGATGGAGCAACGTCAATTGATTCGACTACTTTCGGACTTTTGACTGATGGTTTGAACATAGGCGGTTTTGCGAACGCAACAAAATCCGGAGGCGATGAGAATTCTCCAACGGCAAAAAATTTTATTACCGGCCTCAAGCCTCCGACTGCGACATTTGCTGCTCATAATAATAATTTGACGGTGTTTGTTACATCACTGGGCGGACCCGATACTACTTACCAACCGGTCGGCCAACCGGACGTTAATCCCTTTCGCTACGTTTATCCCGGCGTGAACAATCCCAACGGCTACGATTTATGGGTGCAATTGGAAATCAGTGGCAAGACCAATCTTGTTTGTAATTGGAATACGCGCCCGCAAATCAACAGTCCGCTGCCCTAAATTTATGCGCGCAAAATCACATTCACAAATCGAGCGAGGCAACATCGTCGCCGTGGAATGGAGTGATTGCGCATGGCAACCGCGTATCGAAGTGCGGCGCAAAATGAAATTTCACGATTTCTCCAAAAATTTTCTTCGTCGCAGTTTTATTTTTCCTATGAAAACAAATCCACTCTACTCGCCGCGCCGCCGCGCGGGATTCACCCTCGTCGAACTGCTCGTTGTCATTGCCATCATCGGCATTTTGGCGGGAATGTTGTTGCCGGTAATTGCCGCGGCGAGAAAACACGCGTTGATGGTCAAAGCGAAACTGCAATGCGTGGACATCGTCAACGCTATTCAAAGTTACGATTCCGATTACGGCCGGCTCCCCGTTTCACCCGCGGCGCAAGGCGCGGCAAATCCGGATTTCACTTACGGCGGACAATTGCGCGATGCCAATGGCGTGAACGGATTAAATGTGGGCACGCCTGTCAACCTCGCGCCGCTTTATAATTCTGAAGTCGTCGCCATTTTGATGAGCATCACCAATTATCCAAACGGTGGCGGCATGACCATAGACACCAATTACCAAAAAAATCCCAAGCAGGTAAAATATCTCAACGCCACGATGGTCGGCGACACGTCGTCGCCGGGCGTTGGGCAGGATTTGGTTTATCGCGACCCGTGGGGAAATCCATACATGATTAGTTTGGATTTAAGTTACAACGACCTTTGCACGGACGTTTTTTACAAGACCAACAGCATTTCCACCGGCGGGGCGAACGGATTGATTCAAGACGCAGGCCTTTCCGCGCCGGACAACTGGTCGTTTCGCGGCAAGGTTATGGTTTGGTCGGCCGGGCCGGATAGAAAAGTTGATGCAGGCCCCGCGAATTCCGGCCTGAACAAAGACAACATTTTAAGTTGGAAGTAAGATGAATTGCCGATTGCCGATTGTCGATTGCCGAGTGCCGAATTCAAAAATTTGGGGACTGAAATCTTTTGCAATCGAAAATCGAAAATCGAAAATCACAAATGGCTTCACGCTCATTGAATTGCTCGCGGTGATTGCGATTTTGGCGCTGATTGCGGCGCTGGCGGTTCCGGCACTGAAAAATCTCGGCAAATCAAACGTCAATATCAGCGCCGCGCGACAAATGCTCGACGAAGTTGGCCGCGCGCGGCAACTGGCCATGAGCCAGCGCACGACGGTCTATATGGTTTTTGTGCCGACAAATTTTTGGACGACAATGCCGGCGAACGAACAAAATTCGCCGCTGACGACCAATTTGTTGGACAAGCAATTGACCGGCTACAATTTTTACGTCATCGGCCAGGTCGGTGACCAGCCGGGCATTCATTACCCGCACTATTTGCTTTCGACATGGCGGACTCTGCCAAAAGGCACCTTTATTGCATCGGACAAATTTGCCGCACTAACAACAAACAATTCTTATCCCATTTTCCAATTTGCCTATACAAATTTTCCATTCCCAACGATTACAAATGCAACCGTTGCGCCGCCGGCTCAGGCAACTCCTCGCGTTTATTACGTCGCGTTTAATTATCTCGGCCAGTTGACCTTTGACGGACAAAATCTCGCGCCCCGTGACGAATACATTCCGCTCGAACACGGCTCGGTGCTGCCGGCGATTAATGGAGATAAAAATATGATTTTGGGACCGGCGCAAGTTTCCGAAGACCCGCCGGGCAACAGCACCAGTTCGGCTTACAACATTGTCAAAATTGACGCGCTCACCGGACGCGCCACGCTGCTTTACCAGAAAGTGCAATGAAATTTTTTTTAACCAGATCGAAAACCGGGCGTCGAGCATCGAGTGCTAAACAATTTTGCGCTCGTCTTTCGACTCTCGACTTTCGTCCAGAGTCTGGTTTCACGCTGATGGAAATCGCCATTAGCTTGGCCATCATCGGCATCGCGCTCGTGGCCATCATCGGCGTTTTGCCGGCGGGCATGAGAATTCAGCGCGAAAATCGCGAAATCGGAACCATCAATCAAGACGCGACCGTTTTTATCGAGCACATCCGCGACGGCACGCACAAGCAATCGGAAACCGATTTGGCCAATTACATTTTTGCCATCACGAATTATCAAACGCCATACACGGGAAATCCGCCGGCGCCCGGCACGACGACAACTGTCGGCTACGACAATAATTATCTGGCGGACGATTCGCGCATCGTTGGTTTATTGAGCACGCCGCAATTCACGGACAACGCTGGAAATCCGCTGCCGAATTTGGCATTTGGTGGATTCAGCAATCACGTCGTCGCTTACGTGCGCTCGATGAACGGCATCGCGATTGAAAAACCGCCGCAAGGAAATTCGACACTGCGCGAGGCCTCGTTCAGTTACCGCGTGTTGTGCGAAAATTTGCCCGTGCAATCCGGCGTGTTGCCGCCGCCATGGAGCGCGCAAATTTATAACGCAGGCGACCGTGTGGAGACTAATATCAATGGCCAGGCTACTTTTTGGAAAGCGTTGGTTGATATTGATGATACAACCAATCCGCCGTATGCACCGGGTTTATCTGTTTTATGGGCGCGCGATGGCTATACGCAAACGCTCTTGGACAATTCGCGTGAATTGCGCCTGACATTTTATTGGCCGCTGCTGCCCAACAACGCGCTGCCAAATAGTCCTTTTCATCAAACTTATCGCACCGTTGTCGGCGGCAAATTGCAGCACGTCGTGGACACGAATGTGACGCCGAACGTGGATTTATATTTTTTCCAGCCGCAATTGTATGTGACCAATGCGATTCAGGCGATGGGACCGCTGCCGTGAAAATCAAAATGAAAGTGACAAGCAACAAGTGGCAAGTGACAGGAAACGGCGGGCCAAAGTCCGTCGCTCGTCGCTCGTCGCTCGTGGCGGCGTTCACGTTAGTTGAAATCATGGGCGTCGTCGTGCTGCTTTCGCTCATCGTGCTGGCATTGATGGCGGTGTTCGACAGCACACAAC
>JAJPKI010000356.1 GCA_021323835.1 Verrucomicrobiota bacterium
ATGGCGCAGGCGGCAAATTTCAAGCCATTGTTTTCCAAACGCATCGTCAATTGAATGTTGATATCGGACGAAGAAGCCATCATCAAATGAGCTGCAAAGAAGGCTTGTAAAATCAACGGCGCCTGCATGTGTTCACCCAACCAGACACGGATAAAAAAATCGTTGAACGCCAGATACGCAAGCGCGGCCATGCCGGCCAGCGCGATTTGAAATTGATTCAGCCGCCGGATTTCCAACAACAATCGCGACCGCGTCTCCGGTTCGGATGAAGCAAGCCATTGCGTGATTTTTGGCAGGCTCACAAATCCGGCCGAGAAGACGACAAAAAATGCCAGTTCGCAAAGTTTGAAATTGTAGGCATAGACCGGCACTTGTTCCGAGCCAATGCCGCCATTAATTAAAAGCCGGTCGGTTGAAGTGTAAATTGTCGTTCCAAGATTGCAGAGATACCACCAGAAACTCGTGGTGACCAACATCCATAAAATTTTTCGATTCCAACGCAATGGCCAAAACGCGGCCAATTCTTTATGCGACAGTTTCACAAAAAACATTGTGATGAGCAACCCGCCCAGCGTAACCGAAAAATAGGGAAGAAATTGAATCCATAAAGCAACATGTTCCCGCGCCAGCAACCAGTGGCACAAAAAACCGACTTGCGTGATGAGAAACACAGGAATTACCGGCCAGCCGACGTTGCCGCAGCCGTAATTGAGGCTGCTGCTATAAAAAGTCAGCACCGTCAGCCCGGCCATTATCGCTCCGACGACAAACAGCAAAGTCAATGAACCGCTTCCGGGCGCTTCCTCGAAATGCAGCCACGCCGGAAGCCACGGAGACAAACTCAAAATGACCAAAATGGCAACAGTCGCCAGCAATAAAAAAATTGACCGCGCGACCGCGAGGAATTGTTGCAATTCTTTATTTTTTCCCCGGCCAAGCAATTTGCTCGTCTCCGTGCCAACCGTGCCGGCCAGACCGAGATTGCCAAGGCTTCCCAGCGTGGTGAATGATTGGAAGCTTAAAAATAATCCGTTGAGTCTCGCGCCCATCGCATTGAGCAGCAGCGGCGTCCACAGCAGCGAAAAAAGCGACGTGAGCACCCGCACCACCAGTTGCAGCAGGAAAGCAAACCGCGCGGACGTGCGATATTTTTCCAGCAGACCGTAAATGCGATGTGTTGCCATGAAAGTTAATCAGATTAAGGCTGGCTGAACCGGCGAAAAAACCATTCGATTTTTCGCTCCACCATAAACACGACGATAAACATCGCTCGATGAAAATAACGCAAAAATGTCAAGGCGCAGGCAACAACAGCAGCTTTAACAAAAGCAAAATCAAAACGGGCGTCACAATAGCGTTTGTAAAACCACAACCAATCGCCGTGAGTATAAAGCGTTACCCATTCACCAAAGGGAATTGGCAGCCGTGCCCATCGGATGCACAACTGTTCCGGTTCAAGCAGAACCAGATTGTTGGCAAAGGTTAATTCAGTCAGATGGACATTTTGACCGGAAACATCGGCAAAATGTTCACAATCAATTTTTCCATGGCGGCGCAGATAATTAATCCAAATGTGTTGTTCTGGATAAAACCGCAACAATGTCCGTTTGTCTTTTTGCAATTCCGGCGGTTTAGGATGATTTTCAAACCAACGCGTATTTTCCGGTTCGGGCATCAGTGAGACGTCCCAAATTTCTTTTACGTCTTCAACATGGCCAAAGAAAAACCAGTCGCTCGGATGAAATGGCAATTTTACATAACGCACGTCGCGCGCATACAGTGTGCAGGCCAGCACGCGCTCACGCGCGATTTTCCATTCACTTGAACGCGCTGAAAATTTTCCAAAGTAATCCAGGAAACCATCGCCCGTTAGAATCAAATCGCTCCGTAATTTCAAAGCGTAAGGTCGCGAGGTTTTTTGCAAACCTTCACGCGTCGAAAAAATTAGGCGGTTGGCATTATTTGGTTGCGGGTTGCCGGGAAAAAACGGAATCGCCCCCGGGTCTTCGTTTTCAACCAGCAAATCAAAATCCAGTCCGGCCACATCCGAGCCTGCCCACGTTGATAAAATAATCTCCGCTTGCGGCAAATGTTGCCGGACGCTTTTCAAAACAGCGCGCGTGATTTGCTTTTCCGCCGCGTCGGAAGGTTTGCCGACAATCGGCCCTTGCACAACGACGGAAATTTGGGAACTTGCGATTCGGTTCATCAGCTTCGAATAAGTAAGCCGGAATTTTTACGATTTGGAAAAGTAATTTTTGCCCGCACGCGCCAGTAAACGCAAAAAACCAAAAACGGGAACTTTTCCGCCTGCCCTGCGCACATCGCCGACCAATCGAAAATAATAGCTGATACTTTCGCGGAACGGCCCCCATTGCCTGCCGCGAAGCTCATGCGAAAATCGCGCGCCGTGAATTTGAAAATGAAACAGTTTTTCCGGCATTCCTGCCACGCCAAACATCGCGGCCATCTTGCAGAACAAATATGAGTCCGCGCAAATCGGCAGTTTTGGGTCATAACCGCCCGCTTCAAAAAATGCTTTGCGCTCGTAAGCAGCCGCGCTCGGCGGACCGAATTGCATTCCGTAACGCAGCACAACGTCCTGCATTTCTTTCGGCGAATTAAATTTTCCGGTCCGTGTATTTTCGCCCGTCAACGGTTCTTCGCCGGGGCGATGCGTGTAGCCGTTGGAAAAAACGTAGCGGCACTTTGGATATGCAGAAATTGTTTCGCGCAAGCGCGTAAAATAAATTGGTTCCAGCCAGTCGCCGGCAAATAACGGCTTGAGCCAAACAGCCTGCGATTGTTGATGCAGCCAATTCCAGTGCTCGACGCGGCCAAGTTCGGACGGCGGCTGAATTTTTTTTGCAGAAATTCCAACGGCGGATAATTTTTTCAACGCGACTTCAATGTGCTCCGTCCCTTGTTTGGAAAAATTATCACTAATCAAAACGGAAAAGTTTTTGTCGAGCTGTGCCGCGAGCGATTCGATCGTTTTGGAAAAAACTTCCGTCGGGTTGCGGACCGGAATGAGCACTTCAATCGTCATTTTGCGCGGCGCCGATAATACTCCGTTGTCTTGAAAAATTCCAAATCTTCCGGAATGCCCAGTCCATACATGCCGGCGTATTCCTTGCCTGTCTTGGCGCAAATCACTTTCGCGCCTTCGGCAATCAATTGGTTGTAGCACGGCGCGACGTAAAATTCATTATTCACGCGCAAATTTTTCGCAATCATCTGCTCCGCAGCGCGAACAAAATCTTTGCCGCGACGAAAATTATAAATGCCCACCGTCGCTTCGTTGCTGACGACTTGTTTCTCGACAACTTCGCTCACGGTGTTGTCCGGCCGCAACCGGCAATAACTCCACTTCGGGTGGTCGGACCAAAAGGTCATAATCAAACCGTCCGCATTTTGCGCATCGCCCGCGGCGAGGTAATCGTTCACGTCCAACTCCACGATTTGGTCGCTGTTCGCAATCATCAGCGGGTCATCGGAATTGATAATTTCGCGCGCGAGCAAAACCGTGCAGGCCGCGCCTTCCGTCACGGCGCGAACAGGAATGATATTGCAACCGGGACAAATGCGCTTCAATTCGGCGGGAACTTCCGGATTTTTTTCCAAATGTTCCGCGAGGCAAATGAAAGTGAATTGATGCGCGCGATTTGGCCGGATGTTTTCGATAATCCATTGAATCATCGGTCGTCCACCGACGGGAATCAGCGGCTTCGGAACAGTGAAACCGGCGTTCGCAAATCGCGAGCCGCGTCCGGCCATGGGAACAACGATTTGCAGCACACTCATTTCTTAACTTTGTGGCTCGCGCCGAATTCTTTCAGGAATAAATCCACGTCTTCCGGCGTGCCGAGGCTGTGCATTGCGCCGTCGGGCAAATGATGCGTCGTGATGCGTTTGCCGGCGAGAATCAATTCGTTGTAGACCGGGCAAACAAAAAATTGCCCGCTCGTCGTCAGGCCTTTCACAATCATTTTTTCCGCACCTTCGACTAAATCGCGCGCTTTGCGGAAATAATAAATGCCGACGGTCGCCTGTTTGCTAATGGGTTTTTTCTCCGCCGTCGCGGTGACAAATCCTTTTTCGTCCGTCTTCACAAACGACCAGCGCGGATGCGTGGCGGTGAACGTGAGAATGCAACCGTCAATTCCCGGTTTGCGGCAGGCTTTGTAAAATTGGTCAAGTCCGCCTTCAATAAACTGGTCGCCGTTGGCAATCAACAATTCATCGTCCAATTTCAAATCATCAATCGCCAGCAACACGGAACACAGCGCGCCCGCAGTATCCTGCTCCAGCGGAATGATTTTTGAATTCGGCGCGAGCAATCGCAGCATGTCGCCGAGATAAAATTGCGTAAGATGTTCCTTGCGGCAAACGAAGGTATATTGATGCGGCTTGGGCGGCGCGAGATTTTCCAGCACGACTTCAATCATCGAACGGCTGCCGATTTCGATGAGCGGCTTGGGAAACGTGTAGCCGCGTTCCTGAAAACGCACCGCTTTGCCGCCGAGTGGAACGATGATTTGGAGCATTTTATTTTTCTCCTTTCTCGATGGACGCGACGAAATTTTTCACGCGCGTGTAATCCACGTCGTTGAATCCGGTCACCTGGCACAAAATTCCGCCGGAACGTTTCGCCGCTTCGATGCCGTGTCCCGCGTCCTCGACAATCACGCAATCGGCTGGCTTCAATTTCAAATGCTTGAACGCCGCCAAATACATTTCCGGGTCGGGCTTCGGATTTTTTACGTCTTCGTTACTGCAAATAAAATCGAATAAATTCAAAACGCCACTGCCGCGCAGCATCAGCTCGACGCTTTCACGAATCGAATTCGAGCAGCACGCGAGTTTGTAGCCATCGCGCTTCAATTGGTGCAGCATGAATTCCTTTTCAAACACCGGCGTGCAATTGCGCAAAATTTCTTCGCGCGTGTATTTCTGTTTGATTTTGTTTGTAAGCGTATGCAGGCCGCGTGGGAAATTTTTTTCGACCGAAAGCATTTCCAATTTTTTGCGCGTCGGCAAACCGTTATAAGTCGTCAAATGTTCGTAACGCGAAATCGTGTAGCCAAAAAGCCCGAGCGCGCGGTTGAGCGCGTTGAAATGCCACTCGGTCGCGTCCACGAGAACGCCGTCGAGATCAAAAAGAATGGCTTTGATTTTCATTCTCGCTTAATCCAAATATTTATCGCCGGAAACGCACGGCATTTTTACCACCACCGTCGTCGCGTCCGTCAACGCCGTGAAATCCGTGGATTGTCCGGGCAAAATTTTTATCACATCGCCCGCGCCAAATTCTTCGCCGGACATTTTTACGCGCCCGCTGACAATCGCCGTAATTTCCGTTCCGACTTTATGATGATGCTTCGCGTCGTGATCGCCGGCCTTGTAAATTTTTACTGCGACCTCAACATCATCGCTTGGAATCAGCGTCGGCGAAAAATTGCCGACAAACCAGCCTTTTGTGAAATGCTCAAGGCGATGACACTCGAATTGCGAAGCCTTCGGATTTTGGGTGGCGGACACGCGGTTATCGTAGAAAAAATTCCCGCGCGGACAAGGCAAAATCCGTGCAAAGGCCGTCAATCTTCCAATTTTTGAAATCCTGCCAGCGTTTCAGCCGCGCCGACTCGTCAAATCCGTGAAGCTCCGGCGAAATCGCATAAAATTTTCGGCCGGCTTTGTGAACGGCTTCCACTTCCTTTTGCGTCAGCCACAGCGAATCAAATTCATCCGCCCAAACAACATTTGCCGGAATCGAAAGGCATTGCTCCAACGATTCGCCGCGGTCGCTCAAGCGCGACGCCGTGGAAATTTTTTTCCCGTCCGGCAATTGCTGAATTAATTTTTGCGAGCGTCCCGGATTTTTCGACTCAAGCAATTCAAAATCGAAATAAAAAGTTTTTTTGCCCAAATCACCGGACAATTGCAATTGAATCAAATCGGTTTCGTAGCCGAGCTCTTTCACGTTCATCGCAATCGTTCGGTCCGAAAATTTTCGGAACAGCGTGGCAAATTGCCTGAAATCATTTTGCTCCGTTCGCGGCTGCGGGTCGTGCGCAATGTAAAACCGTTTCTGCGAATCGCGCCGCAAATCGGTTTCAATTCCAAATCCTAATTCCAGCGCACGCTGCGTCGTGGCCAAAGAATTTTCCAGTGTCGGTTTTGCGCCATTCACATTTGCGCGGTGGGCAAGAATGTCAATCACGCGAAAATTATACCGAGCCGACAAATTTGCGCTGTAAAAATCCTTTTTACTTTTGCGATGACAAATTAACTTCTGTGCGTGCTTAAAATTGGCGACAAAATTTCTTTGACGATTCACGACATCGCGTTCGGCGGCGAAGGCGTCGGACGAATTGATGAACTGGTCGTGTTCGTTCCGTTTGTTCTCGTCGGCGAAATTGTCGAAGCAGAAATCACCGAATTGAAAAAGAATTTTGCCCGCGCGAAATTATTGCGCATTGAAAAATCTTCGCCGGAACGCGTCGAGCCGCCGTGTGTCTATTTCGGCAAATGCGGCGGCTGCCAATACCAGCACATTTCCTACGCCGAACAATTGCGCATCAAGCACAAACAGATTTGCGATTTATTTGAGCGCGTCGGAAAAATTGCCCTTGCAGGCGGCCACCCAGACAAAATCGCGCCGGTCATCGGCTGTCCGCAACCTTACGGTTATCGCAATCGCATCATGATTCGCAGCCAATGGAACAAGCCGGAGCA
>JAJPKI010000027.1 GCA_021323835.1 Verrucomicrobiota bacterium
CAATGCTGAAAAGTATTTTAAGGAGCATCTCTCCGTCGGCGATCATCATGCCAAGAGCGATTACTATTCAGAGGGCAAGCAGATTGTCGGTCAATGGTTCGGCGCGGGTGCTGAACGACTAAAATTACGCCGTGATGTCGGCTTGGAAGATTTCACTAAACTTTGCCACAACGTCAACCCGGATACAGGTGCATTGCTGACGCAACGGATGAAAGCCAATCGGCGGGTGTTTTATGATTTCACGCTCTCACCGCCTAAATCGGTTTCAATTGTTGCACTTATCGCTGGCGATAATCGCGTCGAGCGGGCGCATGAACGCGCAACCATTTCCGCGTTACGTGAACTCGAAAAGTTTGCCGCCGCTCGTGTTCGGAAAAATGGCGCGTCCTCTTATCGGAATACCGGCAACATTGTTGGCGCGGTGTTCCGGCACGATACATCGCGCGCGCTCGATGCGCACTTGCATTGTCACTGCGTTGTTTTCAACGCGACGTATGACGCGACGGAACAGCAATGGAAGGCACTTGAGACGTATGAAATGCTTCAGGCTGCAAAATATGCCGAGAACGTTTATTACCATGAACTCGCCCAGGAATTAAAACGGTTCGGTTATGAATTTCAAAATAACCGTCGCGGTGATTTTGAAATTAAAGGCGTGTCGCAAGAATTGATTGGACGCTTTTCAAAGCGACACAATGAGATTGATAAGGCCACGCGCGATTTGCTGGAAAAAAGGCCGGACAAGGGCGGCCAAAATCTAAACGAAATTCGCGAGCACATTGCTCATGATAAACGCGCCAGAAAAATAAAAGACGTTGGCCGCAAACGATTGGTGGAGCTTTGGAACAAGCAAATCACGAATGAAGAAAAGTTGGCATTGACGGAATTGAAACAGAATCGCGGTAAGGGACATGCGAAAGAACGAAATTCGGTTGCGCTGGCCGTGGCATGGGCTGAACAACATTTGTTCGATAGGCGTTCGGTCGTGAATGAATTTGAATTATGGCGTTACGCGCTCGAACGTGGCCGGGGCGAAAACTTTTCACTCAAAAATCTTCAATCTCTCACGGAGCGCAAGCCATACATTCGCAACGAGGAGCAGCGCGGAAAAATCACAACTCGCGCGACTTTGGAGCGCGAGCGGCGGATTATCACCGCCGCTGAAAACGGGAGCAACCAATTTGCGCCGTTCAATGGTAATCGTCGGATTCAAAATGCTTCTCTTGATGCGGAACAGCGTCGCGCTGTGGATCAAATTTTGTCGTCAAAAGATTTTATCACGCTCTTTCGCGGCGGTGCTGGAACGGGAAAAAGTTTCACGTTGAAAGAAGTCCGAGACGGACTGTTGCAAGCCGGTCACGCCGTCCATGTGATTGCTCCGCAGCGCCAGCAAATCCTTGATTTGGAAAAAGAGTTAGGCGGACGGGGCGCGACCTTGAGCGAGTTTTTGACAAGGGGTGAAATGAATCACGGTGCGGTTGTCGTTGTGGATGAGGCCGGACAAATCGGCGCAAAACAAATGCTGCAATTGTTTGAATTTGTCCAGGCGAATGGCGGTCGTTTAATTCTATCAGGCGACACGCGCCAGCACGGAGCGGTCGAGGCTTCCGACGCGATGCGGGTGATCGAAAAATTCGCGGGGCTGAACGCCATCGAGTTGGAAACGATTCGCCGGCAAAATCCTGAACTGGCAAAGACCAAAGCAGAACGAAAGGCAATTGAGGAATACAAATTTGCCGTCGCGGAGGCTCGCAACGGCCAGCTTGCGGCTTCATTTGACCGGCTCAATAAAAATGGCGCAATTCTTCAATGCGGCTTTTTTGAGCAGCAAAAATTTCTTGCCGATAAATTTTTAGAATTGGCCGCGACGAGACATTCAACCGTCGTCGTTTCTCAAACCTGGTCGGAACTTCACAAGGTCAACGAACAAATCCGCGCCGATTTGAAATTACGGGGTTTGATTGGACAAGCTGAAATTATTGTTACAGCACTTGAGAAATCGGATTTGACCGATGCTCAAAAACGCGACGAGCGATTTTATTCCGAAAAAAGTGTGATTGTTTTCAATCGGAATGTAGCGGGCGTCAAGCAAGGAACGCAGGGGCGCTTGGTTCAAATCGAAGGAAGTAAATTGTATGTAAATGCGGCTGGCAAAGTTCGAGAAGTCGCTTTTGAACAATTGGAATGTCTTTCGGTTTGTGAGCCAAAAGAATTCGCGTTGGCTGCTGGTGACAGGCTTCAATTGAAAGCCAACGCAAAGACGGCAAGTGGCAGACAACTTGCAAACGGCGAACTCGTCACTGTCAAGCGAGTCGAAAACAGCGGGCAAATTGAATTGGAAGACGGGCGAATCCTGCCGAAAGATTACCGCCAATTTATGCGCGGCTATGCTGTCACGTCTTATGCCGCCCAAGGCAAGACTGGCGACTATGTGATTTTTTCCGATTCGGCGATTCGTGCCGCGACAAATCAAAAGCAGTGGTATGTCACTATTTCTCGCGGTCGAAAGGGAATTTTCATATTCACGACAGACAAACAACAATTGCGGGAAAATATCGCCCATTCCGGCAACCGACAATTGGCAATCGACCTGGTGAATACCCAAAACCGTCCGAGACGGGTGGTATTACACAGATTGCAGATTAACTCCAACGTAACTTGTTCGTGAACAAATTGTTACCGTCATGGTCAAAGTTTCTTATTCGCAGATGGAGTCATAAGGAGTTGTAAAAAAGGGAGGGTTGTGAAAGCAAGAATTTTGAGAAATTTGATTGGCCGTCAAGTTAGGCGTCTTCGCTGGCAGCGAGACTGGTCTCAAGAGGAGCTAACCGAGAGGCTGCACGATATGGGTTGGAATGTTGGTCGCCAACGAATCGCCAAAATTGAAATTGGTGAAGCGTGGGTGAGCGACATTGAACATCTATTACTTGCTAAAGTCTTCAAGGTGCGGCTGGAAGATTTGCTTCCGCAGATGGACGGCTCAAAATCGTTGTTCATCATTTTGTCACAGCTAACAGGGGGAAGCTTGAAAACGCTCATGTCACCTGATGAAATTCTCAACCATCGGAGCGCAAAACTTTTGAACGGAAACGGTCACAAAATCAATGGAAAACAGCCAAGAAACTTTGTCCCGAATTCAGGCAGATTTTTCCGAGCACAAGCGTAGTTTGCGGAATGATAGACTTTAATTCGATATTCCCGAATTTCACAAACCAATGCGTTCAACTCCAACAACTGTTGATGCCGGTTGCTTATTTGCTTCTCGTC
>JAJPKI010000121.1 GCA_021323835.1 Verrucomicrobiota bacterium
TAGCTCGCCATGTTCACGCGCGGAAACGCCATGTCCGGCGCGCCAATCATCAGCGGCACGACGTAGTTGCCGAACGCTGCGAAGGCGAGTGGCACGATTCCCAAAAATACCATGATGGTTCCGTGCATCGCGCCGAAAGCGTTGTAAAGGTCGGCGGAAATACAGTAGCCAAGGATATTTCCGTCCGCATCTTTCACCGCCGGAGCCATATTATTTCCCGACACATAATTCAAAAGATGCCCGAGAAATGGCACCGGCTGATATGGATGCGCAATGGACCAGCGCATTAAAATCATCAGGCAAAATCCGAACAACAAAAAGCACAACGCGGTGAAGCCATATTGGATGCCGATGATTTTATGGTCGCTGGAAAAAACATAGCCGCGCCAAAATCCCGGGTCGTGATGTTCGTGGCCGTGGTCGTCGTGGCCATGATGCGCATCGTGTTTGCGATACGGCGGAAATTGTTCAACGGTCGCGTCCATAATTTATTTCAACTTGTCCAGGCACATCGCCGCCAGCAACAGCGGCAGATACAAAATCGAGGCCAAAAATAATTGCTTCGCGCGCGACAAAGTCAATTGCCGCGAAAATTGAATCGCGCAAAACAAAAAGGCCGCTCCCAGAAAAATTGCGCCGACAAGATAAACGACGCCGGCCATTTTGAAAAGAAAAGGACACAGGCTGACGATGAGCAGCGCGAGCGTGTGGCTGACGGTCTGCTGCGCCGTGCGCTGGCCGCCGGATTCGATGTTCGGCAGCATGACGAAACCGGCTTTCGCATATTCGTCGCGATACATCCATGCGATGGCGAAGAAATGCGGGATTTGCCAGAAGGCTAAAATTGCGAACAACACCCAACCGCCGCCGGTTAATTCGTTTCGCGCGGCCGTCCAGCCCATCAACGGCGGCAACGCACCGGGGATTGCGCCAATCGCCGTGTTCAACCACGTCACACGCTTGAGCGGCGTATAAATGAACAAATAACTGATGAGCGTGACCGCGCCGAGAACGCTTGTGAGCAAATTCACTGCGAGTGCGAGATAAATCAGGCCCGCGACGGAACTCACGC
The DNA here is from genome assembly GCA_021323835.1 of Verrucomicrobiota bacterium. Lineage (GTDB taxonomy): Bacteria > Verrucomicrobiota > Verrucomicrobiia > Limisphaerales > UBA11358 > UBA11358. The sequence continues at coordinate 1,073 of JAJPKI010000121.1, forward strand.
CGCCAAAAATGGCGACGGTTGCCGGTTGCAAATGTCCGGCGGGCAACGGACGATTTTGCGTGCGGCGCATTTTGGCGTCGTAATCGCGTTCGAGCAATTGATTCAATGCCGCCGCGCCGCCGGCAACGAGCGCAGTCGCCGCGATTGAATTAAAAAATAAAATCCAATTCATCGCGCCTTGTTCGCCGATGTAAAAACCGACGGCAGTCGTGAGCAACACGAGCGTGGTCAAACGCGCTTTGACCAAATCAGAAAATATCGCCGTCCAATTTTTTTCGGACGCGTTGCTTAAAATTTCAACGGGAACTTCGTTCATTTATTTGCAGCAAGATTTCCAAAGGCAATCACCGCAGCGTTTTGATTTTCAACGGTGGCCGTCCGTAAGGACCGGCGAAAAGCGATGATGCAACCGAGCGCGCCAATCGCGAGTGATAACGCACCGACCAAAACGTGCGCCGTCGCAACGTCAGCGGCTTTGTTCGTCAAAATTGTTGCCGCGCCGAGCGTAATTTGCACAATAATCAATGCGAACCAGAAAAATGCAAATTTTGCGAATGAATCGCGCGCGCCGAGTTTGCGCCACGCGAAAAATGCCGTCACGCAAATGAAAACGAAAATTGTCAGCGCCATCGCGCGATGAACCATTTGTAAATTGATTTGGAACGCGGTGATATTTTCCGGATTTTTGCTGGCGGCGTTATAATTGGCGACGGCTTGCGCGCTGGTGTCCGGCCAAATTTTTCCGTAAGCCGTCGGAAAATCAGGAATTGCCAGGCCCGCGTGCTGTCCCCGCATCGTCGCGCCAAGAATTAATTGCAGAAAAATTAAAACTGTCGTCGCCAAAACTAAATTTCGCAAACCGCGAGAAACATTTAATTTTTGTTCAGAAATTTTTTGCCAAAGACCGCCGGTGAACAGTGCGATGGCACAAATCAAAACAAAAAAGCTTTGGCCGACGACGCCGTGGACGACTCCCAAATCATCCATTTTCATCGTCACGCGCAATCCGCCGAGGACGCCTTGTGCAATGACACCGAGAAATGCCGCGACGCCGAGCCATTTCATCCATTTGCGAAAATCTTTTGCGAAAATCCAAACGGCGAGAATCGTCGTCATCAGGCCGACAACCGTCGCCCATAGCCGATGCGTATGTTCGTAAAAAATTCCGCCGACCCATTTCGATGGCGGGAACGCGAACATGTTGTAGCCGTAAGAATTCGGCCAATCGGGCACGGACATGCCGGCTTCATGGCTCGTGACAAGTCCGCCCGCGCCGAGCAGCAAAAATGTGGCAATCGCCGTCGCAATGGCGAACCAATGCAACGGACGATTTATTTTTGCGGCGGAATCGTTCATCAAATTATTTTGCAGCAGCGGGCGCGTTGAACGTGAAATTTGCCGTCGCGCCGGAATCTTTCACTTCGATTTCCTGCGATTGCGCGCCGAGCTTGCGATGGTTCGCTTCAATTGTGTATTTTCCCGGCGGAACATTTTTGATGGTAAATTTGCCGTCCGCATCGGTCACGGCGAAATACGGATGGTCAAAAATGCAAACCCATGCCTTCATCCACGGATGAATATTGCATTCGAATTTAAAGAACATTTCCGGCTTGTCGAACGTGTAAGTCAATTCCGCGCCGCCGGACGGTTGCTGGTCGTTGAAAATAGTCGTCTCCTTGCCATTCGCTTCGGAAATGCCGTGGACGTTGTGATTACACGGGTCGGAATTTTTCACGGTCAACGTTTGGCCGGTCTGAATTGCCATGATTCCCGGCGTGTAAAGGCAGCCGACCTGGTCGAGCACGGCGGGTTTGGCGCTGGCGCCGGTGGATTTGGCGGAAACATTTTTTAAATAGACAACCACGTCGCCAAAGCCGCCGTTTGTGGAATTGACGACATAAAAATGCGTCGTCGGTGTCGTATCGTGCATTGAAATGCAATCGGACATGGATTCCATTTCCGTCAATGAATTTTCTGCGGGCGGTGTGCCTTTGAAAGTGATAGTTCCCGTGATATCTGCGGCAAAAATTTGCACTCCGAAAATGGCGATTACTGCCGATAATAAAGTCTTTTTCATTTCAACAAATTATTTTTCCAAAATGGCTGAAAAATTTAACACTCGAAAGTTTTTGTCGCAAGCAATTTGTGAAATTTTTCACAAGCATTTCCAAAAATAATTTGAATTATAAATTTTTCATTACGCGCGCCATTTCCAAAGCCGTGTGCGCGGCTTCGATGCCGCGATTGTGTTTCTTGCCGAGGCAACGGACTTTGGCGTGCTTGATTTTTTCAAAATGAAAAACGCCGTGGATGACGGGAATTTTGTGAAGCACCTGAATCTGCGCCAGCGCGTGCGTCACGCCGTCACTGATTTGCTGCGCGTGGCTCGTCTCGCCCTGAAAAATCACACCGAAACAAATAATGGCATCGTAGCGGCGCGATTTCGATTGCGCCAATCGCGATGCGGCGACGGGAATTTCAAATGCGCCCGGCACGCGCACGATGCGGACGTGCGCTTTGGCTTGAAGCAATTCTTCGCGCGCCGCGTGCAGCATCGCGTCCACGTATTCTGAATTGTAACGCGATGCGACAATGGCGAAATTGCCGCCGCTGATTTCCAATTTCGTTTTAGGATTTTTACGTAACATATTTAAAGCAAATGCCCCAGCTTCTCCCGCTTCGTTTTCAAATACCGTTCGTTGTGCGGATTGGGTTTCACGCGAATCGGCACTTGCTCGGTGATTTTCAAACCGTAGCCTTCGAGGCCGACGACTTTTTTCGGATTGTTCGTCAGCAGGCGAATTGTTTTCAAACCGAGGTCAACGAGAATTTGTGCGCCGAGTCCGTATTCACGCAAATCCATTTTGAAGCCGAGTTTTTCATTCGCTTCAACCGTGTCCAAGCCCTGCTCCTGTAATTTGTAAGCCTTGATTTTCGGCGCGAGACCGATGCCGCGGCCTTCCTGCCGCATGTAAAGAATCACACCACGACCGGCTTCGGCGACTTGCCGCATCGCCTGATGCAATTGCGGGCCGCAATCGCAACGGCGCGAGCCGAAAACGTCGCCGGTCAAACATTCGCTATGGACACGAACCAAAATATTTTTCGCGCCGGCAATTTCTCCGCGCACAAGCGCGACGTGATGTTGTCCGTCAATGCGCGAGCGATACAAATGCAAATCGAATTCGCCGTAATCGGTCGGCATTTTTACGACTTCGACTTTCTCGACCAATTTTTCGCGCGTGCGGCGGAAATGAATCAAATCTTCAATCGAACAAATTTTTAATTTGTGCTTCTTCGCAAATTTCAAAAGCTGCGGCAGTCGCGCCATTGAGCCGTCGTCGTTGACGATTTCGGCAAGCACGCCGACGGGACGCAATCCGGCGAGACGCGCCAGGTCAATCGCCGCTTCCGTGTGTCCGGCGCGACGCAACACGCCGCCGTCACGATAGCGCAACGGAAACACATGGCCCGGGCGCACCAAATCATCAGGTTGCGTCTTTAGATTGGCGAGCAGTTGAATGGTGTGTGCACGGTCGGCGGCGGAAATGCCGGTCGTGATGCCGCGCGCGGCATCCACGGAAATCGTGTAAGCAGTGCGCATCCGTTCCATGTTTTGCTGCGTCATCAATGGCAGTTCGAGGCGGTCCAAATCGTTTCCTTCCATTGGAACGCAGATGACGCCGGATGTATAACGCACCATGAAGCTTAAATTTTGGGACGTTGCCTTTTCGGCGGCGCAAATCAAATCGCCTTCATTTTCGCGGTCGGCGTCGTCCACGACGATGACCATTTTGCCTTTGCGCAAATCGGCGACGGCGGATTCGATGTTGTTGAAAATTTTTTCCATGCGGCAGAAATAGCGTAACCAATTGCGGTTCAAAGTCAGTCATAAAACGGTTTGAAAAAATTCATTTGAATAACGGTTTTTTATTTACGTCCGATTAAAACGGTTTAAGTTTTCCCCAGTTCATGCCGAACGCGTCAGGCGGCATATGTCGTTTATATGTCAACCGCACGGAAAAAAATCATCCGCAAGAAACCGGTCCGCCGAAAAGATTCCACAAAAAAATGGAGTCCTAATTCCATTTCCAAGGAAAATCTCCAGCGGCTTGACCGGCTCGCCAATCTCGGAACGCTTTCCGCAGGCATCGCGCACGAAATCAAAAACGGTCTGACGGCGATTAAAACATTTGTCGAATTGCTGATGCAGCGCGCTGAGGAACGCGAACTGGCGGAAGTGGTCGGGCGCGAAATGAACCGCATTGATTCGATGGTCAGCCAGATGTTGCGGTTCGCGGCGCTCAAACCTGCGAATTATTCCGGCGTGCGCATTCACGACGTGCTGGAACATTCGCTGCGACTCTTGCAGCATCAAATCGCAGCCAAAATAATTTCGGTAAAGCGCGATTATCGCGCGGTGTCGCACACGGTCCACGGCGACGAAGCACAATTGCAGCAGGTGTTCATGAATTTGCTTTTCAACGCGCTCGAAGCGATGGGCATGAACGGCACGCTGACGGTTTCGACGGAAATTATCACTGTCAATCGCGCGCGTTGCCTGAAAATTCAAATCATTGACAAGGGCGTTGGCATTTCCAAAGAAAATTTGCCGCGCTTGTTCGAGCCGTTTTTTACGACGAAAAAAAATGGCACCGGCCTCGGTCTCGCCATTTCGCAACGCATCGTGCAAGAGCATCGAGGCAAGATTGAAGTGCGCAGCGAAATCCGCAAAGGCTCGACGTTTTCAATCACGTTGCCGGCAACGTAATTTTATTTGGGCACTTTCTTCGAATTTATTCCCCGACCAAATGATACGGCTCGACGGCATCCGTGCCGAGGCTGTGCTTGGGATGCGCCTTGATGGAGAAGCTGAATGCGACGGTGTAATCTTTCGGGCCGATGCCGTTGTCCGTCACGCGAAATGTCAGCGCGCCCGTCCAACTGCGCATGTCGCGATAAATGGTGTAAAATTGTTGCTGCAAAATGCCGTTGACGGCGTTGAAATTGTGCTCGGTGCGGAAGCCCCAATTGTCGTTCATGCGAAAAAACA
>JAJPKI010000361.1 GCA_021323835.1 Verrucomicrobiota bacterium
GCCGTTCGTGCGCCATCCCGAACACGAAAAATTTCTGGAAGAAAGCTGGCTGTTTGAAGCCGTCACCGAAACTTACATTCCGCTCATTCAAATCCTCGAAGGCTGGCGGCGCGACAAAATGGACACGCCGATTACTATTTCGCTTTCGCCGACGCTGTGCTCGATGCTGCTCGACCCGCTGCTGCAACGGCGTTACGAAAAACATTTGGACGGACTGATTGCGCTCGCAGAAAAAGAAATTCATCGCACGCATTGGGACCGCGCGTTTCGCGAACTCGCATGGATGTATCACCACGAATTTTCGCTCGCTCGCGAAACATGGCGGCATTACGGCGGCAATCTCGTTGACGCTTTCAAAAAATTTCAGGACGAAAATCGAATTGAAATTATCACGACCGCTGCGACGCACGCGTTGCTGCCGCTGCTCGCAAATCATCCGTCATCCATTCGCGCGCAAATTTTGACCGCGCGCGACCATTATCAAACCTGCTTTGGCCGCGAGCCGCGCGGCATTTGGCTGCCTGAATGTGCTTACGTTGACGGCGTGGAAACATTTTTGCAGGAAGCGAACATTCGCTGGTTTATTTTGGAAACGCACGGAATTCTTCATGCAAAACCGCGTCCGCGCTTCGGCACGTTTGCGCCGATTTATACGCAAAATGGAATTGCCGCGTTCGGCCGCGACCACAATTCCGCGCGGCAGGTCTGGAGTAAAAATGAAGGTTATCCCGGCGACGCGCGCTACCGCGATTTTTACCGCGACATCGGTTTCGATTTGGATTTCGATTACGTCAGACCGCATTTGCCGTCGCCGCAAAATCGCGGCTTCACCGGCATCAAATATTTTCGCATCACCGGCGCGCAACAAAAGGAAATTTACCAACGCTACATGGCGCTCAAAGCTGCCAGCGAGCACGCGCAACATTTTTTGGACGAACGCATCAAGCAGGCGCAGCGGCTCACGGGAATTCTCGACCGCCCGCCGATTGTCGTTTCGCCCTACGACGCGGAATTGTTCGGGCATTGGTGGTATGAAGGGCCGGAATTTTTGGATTTCTTCGCGCGCAAATTATTTTTCGACCAAAAAATCGTGTCGCTCGTCACGCCCGGCGAATATTTGCATCGGCATCCGACAAATCAAATCGCCACGCCGAGTGCGTCAAGCTGGGGCGAGGAAGGTTACTGGCGCGCGTGGCTGAACGAAAAGAACGAATGGATTTATCCGCATTTGCAAGTTGCGCAGGAACGCATGAGCGAATTGACGAAAAAGTTTCCTCATCCGAATGAATTGAAAAATCGTGCGCTCAAACAAGCCGCGCGCGAATTATTGCTCGCGCAATCGAGCGATTGGCCGTTCATTTTGCGCGCAGGAACAAGCTCGGAATACGCGCGCCGCCGCGTCAAAGACCATTTGCTTCGCTTCATTTCGTTGCACGACCAATTGACGGCGACGAGTGTTGACGAAAAATGGCTGCGCGAAATCGAATCGCGCGACAACATTTTTCCGGACGTGGATTGGAATTATTGGAAATGATTTGAATTGCCTCGAACGCGCGGCGATTTAACCTGTCCAAACATAAATGAAATTCTTCCTGCCCTATTTAGCTATTGCGCTGTTGGCGTTTTCTGCATCTGCACAAATCATCACCGTCGAAATCAAACTCGACCAGGACCAATTTCTTCCCGGTGAAACGCTGCCGGTCACCGTGCGCGTGGTCAATAATTCCGGCCAGACGCTGCATTTGGGCGCGGACGCCGATTGGCTGCGGTTCAACATCGTTTCCGCCGACAACAATTCCGCCGTGATAAAAAACTCCGAGCCGCCCGTCATCGAACCGTTCGATTTGGAATCGTCGCACGTGGCCACGAAACATTTGGACCTCGCGCCGTATTTTCAATTGAAACACGCCGGACGTTATCGCGTCGTCGCCGGCATCCACATCAACGAATGGAATTCCGATGTGGCCAGCAAGCCTGTGGATTTTGATATCATTGACGGCGCGGAAATCTGGTCGCAAGACTTTGGCGTGCCCACCGCGGAAACCAATCGACCGCCCGAAGTGCGCAAATATATTTTGGAGCAGGCGAATTATTTGCGGAAACAATTGCGCCTCTACGTTCTCGTGAGCAACCAATCGCGCACGTCCATTTACAAAGTCAATGCCATTGGCCCGATGGTTTCGTTCAGCCAGCCCGAAGCGCAATTGGACAAGGCGAGCTATCTTCACGTGCTTTACCAAAGCGGCGCGCAATCTTTCATTTATTCCATCATCAATCCCGACGGCGCGATTACGCAGCAGGACGTCTACGATTTAGTGGACACGCGCCCGCGTTTGAGCGTGAACGACAAGGGCGACATCATTGTCGTAGGCGGCGCGCGGCGGCCGAAACCCGGAGAACTGCCGGTTGTCAAAGCGCCGGATGAAGTGCCTGCAACCGTGAAATAAATAACGCCAATCCCGCCGACTTGCAGCGATTTGTCAGGCTGCTGATTTCGTAAAATACTCACTCGTCTTCCTGTCTTTAAAAAGTGATACCGCGAGCAATATGGGAAAGCCGAACCATACAATTAATGCAAACACTGCATCAAATGGCCACTCCCACCATGCTGGCCTGCTGAACTCCATCAAACACATAGATGTCCAGAACACTGCCGGAATCACAAGACCAAGAGCAGCCAAAATCCAACGTGACCGGCGAACGCGAATAAATGAATAACCAAGACCGAGCAGGCTGCAAAATACGAAGCTGGTGAAAATGATCAGACCAGATACCGAAATAATATGTCTGGAACTCCAAAGCGGCCATGCAAAGAAAGCCGCATAAATCGTGAATGCCGCTCGATTCAACTGAACGCCCAATGGCGCTCTGATGACTTGTAAAATGCTCATATTCGCAAACGGCCTAACATCCAGATATCAGGACGCGGGGGAAGCCGCCAATCCTGCCAGCCTAATATTTAGGTATGCAACAAAAATGTTGTATAACACATTTCACGATTCGACCCTATTCCCGCGCCAAATGGCTGTCGAGAAATAATTTTCACTGCCCCAAATCTTCCTTCGAGAGCACGCGCTTTTGCATTTCGTTGATGATGATGCGCGCGCGTTCTATCACCATGTCCTGCGTTTCGGCCATCGAATAAGATTTCAATTCCACGCGCACCGCCGCCAGCGGGTCGCCGTTGCGGTCGTTCAACGCCATGTCCACGGCCACTTTGCCGTTGTCGTGTCCGTAAAAAACTTTTCCATCCTGCAACGTGCTTTTCTCTGCGTCGGTTCCCAATTGCCCGACTTCTTTTTCGTCCTTGCTCGCGATGATTTTTGGACGGTCTTGCTCGTCGAGCGTATAAATGCGCAGGCCAAGAATTTTCGGATATTGTTTCAAAATGTCGTTCACGAGCGATTGCGCGGGTGAAATGACCGGCGTGTAATTAATCGTCAGCCCGTCGAAATAACTCACGGCGTCGGACTTCGTCCAAAATCCAATTTTGCCGGTGGCCAGCGACGTGTCGTGTAGCGGCGCGATGGCCAATTTGCCATCAAACCAAAAAGTAATCTGGTCGCCATTGCATTGCACTGTCAACGAGTGCCAGACGTTTGTGGAAATCTCCACGTCCGGCCCGATGATATTTCCACGCGCACCGTTGACGACTTTGTAGAAGCGCACGTTACGACCGAGCGCGCTGGCGCGGATGACGTAAAAGTTGGACGGATTTTGCCAGCGGAAGACGAGTCCGGCCATTTGCTCGGCTGTGCCGCTGATGATTTTAAATTGTGTTGTGACGGTAAAATTTTTGAACTCCATGCCGTCGTAGATGAACATCGGAAAATGTTCGTCGGTTTGGTCCCGGCTCAATTGCGCGAGCACGGGGCGGCGCGCGATAATGAGCGGCGTTGGCCTGACTTGTGGCATCAGCGGCGTAGAAACAGCGCGGGGCGCTTCGTCGGAAATAATCTTCCAATCGCCGGTCGCGCCCGTTCCGGCGAGGGCGCTGGAGAAGTTGGTCGGCGTGTCGCCGGCGGAATAATCGGCAAAATTGATTTTGATTTCCGCAGCGGACGCGGAAACGGAAATGAGGATGGCAAACAGGAAACTGATTTTTCGCACACAAGAGGTTCGCAAAAAAAATGCCGGACGACAAGGAATTGCCGTCCGGCTTTGAGAATGAATTCGATTACGGTTTCCAAATCATGTCCGCGACGGTTTTGCCGGCGGGAATGAACGGAATCACATGCGTCGTGTAAGGCGTCACGACGTCGAGAACGTAAGGTTCGTCGGCATCGAGCATTCGCTGGATTGCCGCGCGCAAATCTTTCTTGAACATCACGCGCTCGCATTTCACGCCAAAGGAATTGCAGACGGCGACGTAATCGGGATAAATCGCCGCGCGTTCTTTCGGGTCGCCGAGATAGGTATGCCCGCGATTGCCGGCGTAAAAATTATCTTCCCATTGCACCACCATGCCGAGGTGCTGGTTGTTCAGGATAATCGCCTTCGCCGCA
>JAJPKI010000353.1 GCA_021323835.1 Verrucomicrobiota bacterium
CCGTCTTCGTCGCGATGACCTATCTGATTTATCCAATTATGGCTTTCGTTTGTTTGCGTATGGCGGGCTATGCCGTCGAAGCAATTTTCTTTGGCCGAAAATCTTTTCAATTCAATACGACACTCGGCTGCTGTGTTTCGGTGGCTGCCGCAGTGACTCTCTGCGAAACGCTCAAAGTCGTCTTCGGCCGCACAGGGCCGGAAACTTTTGAAGGCAGTCCATCGTGGATTAGCAACGGCATCTACGAATTTTTGCCATTTCATGAAGGTGTAGGCTACGGATATTTTCCGTCGGGACACGCTGCAGTCGTCTCGGCTTTCGCGGGAATTCTCTGGCAACGGTTGCCCGCGATGCGAATTCTCTGGCTCGTGCTGATGGTCACCATGTCGGTCGGCCTTTACGCTGCCAACTGGCATTGGGTTAGCGACATCATCGCCGGCCTGGCGCTGGGTCTGCTCTGCGCCAAAACCACTGGGCCATTGCTCGGCTGGGAAGCAACTCCCAAGCAGGCGAAATAGTAGTTTGTCTCTGACTCGTCAATTGCTGCAAACGAAGCTGGGGAAGCGCTTTCAGATAATTAATTAAGTCGAACGTAAAATTTTCGACCAATTAACGTCAGGTGGGTCTTCGTGGATACCATTAATTCTAAATTGATATTTTGAGCCTTCCTCAAACAATGTGTCGGCTGCGTCTATTAGTTCTTTAATCGTTTCAAAAATAATTACTCGCGGAGAAGTTGTCAGATAAATACCTCTTAAGCCAGTAATGCGTCGCTGTTGTATGTCTACATCAACAACACTCATTATTGGAACGGAATCTTCGCAGTAGATTACTGCCGTATTTTCCGCCGGTGCTTCCACGCTCCATTTATAGGCATTAAGTTTTAGAAGATCGCTTAAAGTTCCTAAACAAATGTTAATCCATTCACCGACTTCCGTGGATGACACGTTTTTAATTAATTCACGCATTTCTTCTGGTGACAAATCTCTGTCATAGTGTGCAGTAGAACCTTTGTTTCGAAGAACGGCCAATTTCCCTTTATTTCTAAAAGGAATTAATGCTTCAAATTTTTCCCGAAGCTGCGTTAGGTCTGCCGTGCAATTTGGTGGAAGTCGCGAATGAACAGACTTTTCAGCCTGAATAGAATTAATCAAATTGACAATGCTTACACAAAGCGAATGCAACGGAACAAAAATTACGCGTAAACGCCGCCGCCGTTTTTTGACCGCTTGAACAGCGCTAAAATGTTCAATGGCATCTTGAATGTCTTTCAGACCTTCAAGGCATTTACAAAACCATTCTGCGGGACTGTTCATTGGCTGCCATTCACCTTTATGGTCTTCGTCTCCGGCAGCGTCAAATATTTTGCGCTTAATTGGATCCGAATAAACTGGGAAACCACTACTTTCTTTGTCGTCAGCGCTCATTGTATTTCACAACTTCAAATCTTTATCCGTCACCGCGCCTTCGGATGCGCTGGTCACGTGTGCGGCGTATTTCGCCAGCACTCCGCGATTGTAACGCGGCTTAAGTTTGTTTGGGTTTAATTTCACCGCTCAAGAGTCGTTCCAATTCACTGTCGAGTTTCAGTTCCTGTGCCCATCGCTTCAAGTAATTTTTATCCAACGCATCAGCTTGCACGGCTACGATGCCAGCTGCATCACCAAGTTGCCGGTCGGATGGAGAAATGCGATTCCAAATCAATTTGTGCAGAATTACATCTTCCGCAGTCGCAATCCAAGCCGGTTCGCCGAACAATGTCGCTTGCACACGACGTTTCAATATTTCACGGTCAAATGGTTCCGGTTTCGGCAGCCAAAAATCCACTTTCAACGCAGAGCGTGTATCAATGGCGTTGAATTGATGCGGCGGTTTGTATGCGGCACGAACGGCGACTTCTTCGATATAAAAATCACCGCTGAACTCTTTCACGATGCGCGGCACGGCGGACATCGGCAATTGCACGACAAAATCCAAATCGTGCGTTGTTCGCGGAATGCCCCAGTAGTTGCTCGCCATCGAGCCGGTGAGATAATAAGTCACGCCGCTCCGGTTCAATCGGCGCAAACAATCTGCGAGCAATTCCTGTTCATTCATGCGGCGTGGGCAAGTTTGAGTCGAGCATGCAGAAATTGTTCAACTTCAGTTTCATTCGCTTCGGGGTGCTGCCGGCGAATTCCTTCGCTCGCGATGTTGCAGGACATTTCATGCAAGTCCAAAGCAATCTTCAACCGCTGCTCGCCGGTCATCTGGCGATAACGTTCAATCTGTTTGTCCAATGCCGTTGCCGCATTCATGTCTTTTCGATAATCCAATTCGTTGCCGCTTACAACTTCAAATCCTTGTCCGTCACCGCGCCTTCGGATGCGCTGGTCACGTGCGCGGCGTATTTCGCCAGCACTCCGCGCGTGTAGCGGGGCGCGGGTTTCTTCCACGACTTGCGGCGTGAAGCCATTTCTTTGTTGGTGATGCCGAGTGTCAGTTCCCGTTTCTCGGCGTCAATGGTGATGGCGTCGCCGTTCTTGATGAGCGCAATCGGTCCGCCGACGTAAGCTTCGGGCGTAATGTGCCCGACGACGAAGCCGTGGCTGCCGCCGCTGAACCGTCCGTCGGTGATGAGCGCCACGTCTTTGCCGAGTCCCTTGCCCATGATGGCCGACGTGGGCGAAAGCATCTCGCGCATCCCCGGCCCGCCGCGCGGTCCTTCGTAACGGATGACGATGACGTCGCCTTTGACAATTGAGCCGTCGAGAATCTTTTCCAGCGCGGATTCTTCCGAATTGAAAACGCGCGCGCGTCCAGTGAATCGCAAACCTTCCTTGCCGGAAATTTTTCCAACCGCGCCTTCGGGCGCAAGATTACCGCGAAAGATGACAAGGTGACTGTCCTTTTTAATCGGCTTGTCGAACGGCTGGATAATGGTTTGATGCGACGGATACGGTTTCACGTCGCGCAACGTCTGCGCCATCGTCTCGCCGGTGACGGTCAACGCATCGCCGTGCAATAATTTTTTGTCGAGCAGCGTGCGCATGAGCGGACGAATGCCGCCGATGGCCACGAGTTCGGACATGAGATGTTTGCCGCTCGGTTTCAAATCGGCGAGCACGGGAACCTTTTTGCCGATGCGCGTGAAATCGTCAATGGTCAGCTTCACCTTGGCGGCGTGCGCGATGGCGAGCAGATGCAGCACGGCATTCGTCGAACCGCCAAGCGCGATGACAACGGTGATGGCGTTCTCAAATGCTTTCTTGGTGAGAATGTCGAGCGGACGAATTCCTTTGCGCAACATTTCCACGACGCACGCACCGGCGCGGCGGCAATCATCCATCTTCGCAGGCGAGATGGCGTTCTGCGCGGAGCTGTTCGGCAAACTCATGCCGAGCGCTTCGATGGCGCTGGCCATCGTGTTGGCCGTATACATTCCGCCGCAGGAACCGGGGCCGGGAATGGCGCATTGTTCGACGGCTTTGAATTCGGCTTCGGAAATTTTGTTGTTCGCGTGCGCGCCGATAGCTTCGAAAACGGAAACGACGTCGAGTTTGCGCGTGTCGCCGGTGATGCAGCCGGGCAGAATTGTTCCGCCGTAAACGAACACAGCGGCACGATTCATTCGAGCAATCGCAATCAAAGCGCCGGGCATATTTTTATCGCAACCGCCGATGGCCACAAATCCGTCCATGCCCGCGCAACCCACGACGGTTTCAATCGAGTCGGCAATCACCTCGCGCGAGACGAGGGAATATTTCATTCCTTCGCTGCCCATCGAGATGCCGTCGGAAATGGTGATGGTGTTGAAGACAATCGCCTTGCCGCCCGCTTCGTTCGCGCCCTTCTCGGATTCGAGCGCGAGTTGATCAATGTGCATGTTGCAGGGCGTGACATTGCTCCACGTCGAGGCAATGCCGATGATGGGCTTTGCAAAATCTTCTTCTTTGAAACCGACGGGATAAAGCATGGCGCGCGCGGCGGCGCGTTCAGGGCCGTCAACGAGCTGGCTGGAAAATGGACGGAGCGAATCTAAATTCTTTTTCATCGGCAGGAATGTTGCCGAAAATTTTGAAACGGAGCAAAAATAATCTGTTCGCTTTGGGTAATCAGCGGCATTTATAGGCAGATGCAGGAATTGGATGACATC
>JAJPKI010000333.1 GCA_021323835.1 Verrucomicrobiota bacterium
CTCCGTCGCATCTTTCACGTCTGCCGCATGACGCCACAGCCAAATGCCGACACCGCGCGCTTTTGCATATTCGACAAGGTCACGGATTTGTTCATCCGTCCAGTCATCCCAAAACGCGTCCACCACCGTGTATTCGAAACCCAACTCACCGGCCATGCGCGAAAATTCTTTCATCCCTTCCGGTGTGCGCTGTCCGCCATCGAGCCAGCACCACACCGCGCGACCCGGCTTAATCCAATCCGTGTGAATTCCGTTTGGAAAAAGTTGGGCGTCCGGCGGCGGCGAAAGACTCATCGGGATGTCGCAGTTCACCAGTGTGTTCAAATCCGCGCCCACCATCACCACGCGCCATGGAGTCGTGATAGCTCCCGTCACCGATGCCGGAATTGCCAGCCGCTTGGCCTCCGCCGCTGAATAATCGTGCAGAAACGGATTGTTCACCGGTTGCTCATTGCCCAGGCGCGTCACGAAGCCGTTATTTCCATCCGCCTGAAATGCCATGCCCGCATAATCTTTCAGCACCGCTTCCGTGATGGATGCGTAACCGTTGCCGTCCGGTAATTGAAACGTCAACGGCGGCGCCGCCCATTCGCCGTTGGTCACATCGGCAACCGCCTTTTGCTTGTAACTGCCTTCGTAATGACCCGCCAATCCGTGATACCAAACCGTCGCGCCTTCCGGCAGCGTGAAAATTGTTTTTTCATCCGGCACACGACTCGCATCCGACGCGCCGGGAACAATCGCGCGAAAAGCGATGCCGTCATCGAACACCCGCGCTTCCAACGTGTATTGCGTCGTTCCTTGACCGACCATGATCGTCATGCCGTTGCAATGATCCGTCGCGAACGAATGCACACCGCGCGTCGCGTAATTCTCATTCCGCTGATACGATTGGCGCGCTTCAAACCGGACACCTTCGCTCAAATTTTTGCCATCCACCGTCAAATTCATCGGCGACAATTCAATCACCGGTTTATTGCTGAACGTTACCGCATAATTCAATTGCCCGTGCTGGATGAAAAAGTTGAGACGGACAACGCCGTCCGGACTGGCAACCGTCGCGTGCGCGGCGGTGAATTGGCGAAAGGCAAAAAAACCGGCGAGCAACAAAGCCAAGAGCAATAGCAGGACAATCTTTTTCATTCGAATGACACGCAGCATTCCTGCAACCCGATGGCAAAGCAATCGCAAATCAAAAATGTCGCTTATTGGATTTCAATGCCGACCGGACAATGGTCGCTGCCAAGGATTTGATGTCGGATAAAGGCGCTTTTCAATTTCGGGTGGAACGATTTTGAAATAAGAAAATAATCTAGCCGCCAGCCGACATTGCGCGAGCGAGCGCCGCTGAAAACGCTCCACCACGTGTAATGTCCCCCGCCCTTCTCAAATTCGCGGAATGTGTCGAGAAATCCCGCGCTTACAAAATTGGTGAAACCGGCGCGTTCCTCGGCAGTGAAGCCGTGATTGTGGATGTTCGCGCGCGGATTCGCCAAATCAATTTCCGTGTGCGCGACGTTAAGGTCGCCGCAAAAAATGACTGGCTTTTTCTTTTCCAACTTTTTCAGGTAGGCGAGAAAATCTTTGTCCCATTTCTGCCGATACGTCAGCCGCGAGAGGTCGCGCTTGGAATTGGGAACGTAAACGTTCACGAGAAAGAAATCCGCAAACTCGGCGGCGAGCACGCGGCCTTCGGTGTCGTGCTCATCCATGCCGATGTGCGGCGTGATGTTGAGCGGTTTCGTTTTGGTGAAAATGGCCGTGCCGGAATAGCCTTTGCGCATGGCGCAATTCCAATGCGTTTCGTAATGGCGCGGCCAAAGTTGTTCCACGTCGTCGGGCGTGCACTTGATTTCCTGCAGGCACAAAATGTCCGGCTGCTCGGCATCGAGAAATTCCAGAAAATTTTTCTTCAGCACGGCGCGCAGGCCATTGACGTTCCATGAAATCAGTTTCATGTGCAAAAAGATAAACGACGATTGGACGCGGATAAACACGGATTTGTAGCGGCGGTCTATGACCGTCGAATAACCGTCGCTCACAGAGCGACGCTACAGCGCGCGTTGACGCTTCGATGACAAACCGCTAACTTGTTGTTGTCGAATGATTGCCAACATTGCCAAATCCAATTCCGCGCAGCCGAATTTTCGCGTCGGTGACGAGCGGCTGGTCAAGTTGACTTCGAGCGCGGCGCAAAAAGTTTCGACGTTGTTGACGAAGCAGGGGCGTCCGAATGGCGTGTTGCGCGTGGCAGTCATCGGCGGCGGTTGCTCCGGCCTGCAATACAAGATGGATTTGCAGGACGCGCCGGCGAACCGCGACATCCTCGTGGAGAGCGGCGGCGTGCGCGTGTTGGTTGACCCCAAAAGCGCGCTTTATGTCACGGGCAGCGAGCTGGATTATCTCGAATCGCTCGATGGCGGTTTCAAAGTGAAAAATCCAAACGCCTCAACCAGTTGTTCCTGCGGCGAAAGCTTCAGCGCGTGATGCGATGGATTGTTTCGCACTCCTGAACGAACCGCGTCGTCCGTGGTTGGACGCGGATTCGCTCAAACAAAAATTTCTCACGCTTTCCGCAACGGCGCATCCCGACAAAATTCATTCGGCAAGCGACGCGGACAAAAATAGCGCCGCAAAAAAATTCGCGGAATTGAACGCCGCTTACAATTGTTTGGCCGAACCAAAATCGCGGCTGTTGCATTTGCTGGAATTGGAATCGGGCGCGAAGCCAAAGGAAATCCAGCAAATCCCAAATGCGCTCGCGGATTTGTTCGCCGACGTCGCAACGGTTTGTAAAAGGGCCGATATCTTTTTGGCGGAAGAAAAAAGGAACCTTTCACCCTTGTTGCGCGTCCAATTATTTGAGCGAAGTCAGGAGTGGATTGAGCGGTTAAATTTGTTGCAAAAAAAACTTGGCGAACTGCGGGAAGATTTGAACAATAATTTAAAAGCGCTCGACGAGCAGTGGATGAAATCAGATGCCGCAGCGCGCAAGACAATTTTACCGCGGCTGGAAGAGATTTATCGTTTGCTCGGATATTTTAATCGCTGGAGCAACCAGATTCAGGAACGGACTGTGCAATTGATGTTATGAAGCTCATTCGATTTGCGTTTTTGATTTGCGCGTGCGGCGCAAGCGCGAATCTTTTTGCCGACGACTGGCAAACTGCGCTCGCGAAAATGCCGCTGGCGACTTCCACGACGGAGTTAAATCGCGACAATTGCGTTCCCCTGCTCTTGAATTCATTTCAATCGAATGGCGTCGTCAAGGCGCTGATTTTCATGCCGGGCGCAACGGATGAAATTTATTTTTTTCGCCGCGCTCACGCGCAATTGGCAAATGCAAATGCTTCGCTGGCCGATGCGATTGTCGCGCTAACGAACCAAACTTACATTCAAGCCGATTTTCGTCCGCCGCTATTGATTTTGCACACGACGGAAGATTCGTTGGACGTGATTGCCGACGAAAAAAATAAATCCACGGCGGAAAAATTACGGCAACGAACAGTTTCGGAAAAAATTTCACTGAACGACGCCGATTGGGATGGCGTGCATGAAGCCGTTGGAAAATTTTTAAGCGTCGGCTTGCGTCCGCGCGAAGGTTCGCCGGATTCCTGGCATTTTTACCGGCACAGTTTCGTGGCGAATGGCGTGACGCAATGGGAATTGCTTGAAACGCTCGCGCTCGCGGGTAAAACGACTTTCAGTGTGCATTGGTTGACTGTGGATTTTGAACCCGACCGTCGCGAAGGCCAGCCGCCGAAATTGGAAAAATTTCCCGCGCGTTAATCTTCCGGCGCAAACACGCTCACGCTCAACGGCGGCAGACAAAGTTCCGCGGAATTTTCCTGATTGTGCCATTTTACCGGCGTTGACCAGATGCCGCCGAGACTTCCCATGTTGCCGCCGCCGTAAATCCCGGCATCGCTGTTCAACACTTCGCGCCATTTGCCCGCACGCGGCAGGCCGAGGCGATAATTCGTCCGTGGCACGGGCGTGAGATTCAAAATAATTGCCAAAGGATTTGTGCCGTCGGATTTTTGGCGGACAAATGAAAGCGTGCTGTTCTCGCTGTCCACGCAATCAATCCAATAAAATCCGGCGTAGTCGTAATCCGCCTGCCAGAGCGCCGGCGACGCGAGGTAAAGTTTGTTCAAGTCCTCCACAAATTTTTGCAAGCCGCGATGAAACGGCCCCGCGTCGAGCAGCCACCAATCGAGCTGGCCGTTTTCGTTCCATTCAGCGCGCTGGCCGATTTCGCCGCCCATGAACAATAATTTTTTTCCGGGAAACATCCATTGATACGCGAGCAACGCGCGGAGGTTCGCGAATTTCTGCCAGTCATCGCCGGGCATGCGGCCAAGCAGCGAGCCTTTGCCGTGGACCACTTCGTCGTGCGACAGGGGCAGAATAAAATTCTCGTGGTGATGATAAATCATCGCGAACGTCAAATCGTTTTGATGATATTTGCGATAGACCGGGTCGAGTTTGAAATAATTCAGCGTGTCGTGCATCCAGCCCATGTTCCATTTGAAGGAAAATCCGAGGCCGCCGATGTAAGGCGGACGCGTGACTTGCGGCCACGCGGTGGATTCCTCGGCAATCGTCATGATGCCGGGAAATTCCGAGTGCGTGATGTGATTGAACTTGCGGAGAAAATCTATCGCTTCGAGGTTTTCGCGCCCGCCGTATTGATTTGGAATCCATTCGCCTTCTTTGCGCGAGTAATCGAGGTAAAGCATCGAGGCAACGGCATCCACGCGCAGGCCGTCAATGTGAAAACGGTCGCACCAATAAAGCGCGTTGGCGACGAGGAAATTGGAAACTTCGTGGCGACCAAAATTGAAAATCAGCGTGCCCCAATCCTGATGCGCCCCCTTGCGCGGGTCTTCGTGCTCAAACAATGCCGTGCCATCGAATTTCGCGAGCGCCCAGGTGTCGCGGGGAAAATGCGCAGGAACCCAATCTACAATTACCCCAACGCCTGCTTCATGCAGCGCGTT
The DNA here is from genome assembly GCA_021323835.1 of Verrucomicrobiota bacterium. Classification (GTDB taxonomy): domain Bacteria; phylum Verrucomicrobiota; class Verrucomicrobiia; order Limisphaerales; family UBA11358; genus UBA11358. The sequence continues at coordinate 5,004 of JAJPKI010000333.1, forward strand.
GACGAGAAATTGAAAATCGTCGGGCGTCCCATAACGGCTCGTCGGCGCGTAAAAACCGGTGACTTGATAACCCCACGACGGATAAAACGCGTGCTCGGCTGCGGGAAGAAATTCGACGTGCGTGAAGCCCATGCGCTTGGCGTAAAGCACAAGCGGCTCGGCGAGTTCGCGGTAGCTCCATGATTCGCTGGCAGATTTTTTTTGCCATGAGCCGAGATGCACTTCGTAAATGCTCATCGGCGAACGCAATGCGTCGCGTTCGCGGCGCTTTTTCATCCATGCGCCGTCCGTCCATTTAACTTTTTGCGTGTTCCAAACAATCGCGGCGTTCTTTGGCGCGACTTCGAAGAAAAATCCGAACGGGTCGGTATTCAATTTGATGTTGCCGAAAGCGTCGCGGATTTCGAATTTGTAATGCGCGCCTTCACCGACGCCGGGGATAAAAATTTCCCAAACACCGGAACCGTCGAGCAAGCGCATTGGATGAAATCGTCCGTCCCAATTGTTGAAATCGCCCACGACGCTGATGCGTTGCGCATTGGGCGCCCAAACGGCAAAGCTCGTGCCGTGAACGCCGTCAATCGTCCGCAATTGCGCGCCAAGTTTTTCGTAAATCTTCCGCTCGTCACCTTTGCCGAATAAATACAAATCCGATTCGCCGAGCGTCGGCAGAAATGAATAGGCATCACGCCCGCGGCGAGTTTTTCCGTCGTGGGTTTTAATCACCAAATCGTAAGCATAAACTTTATTCGCCTTTTTCGTGACACCTTCAAAAATGTCTGTTTGAGGAATTCGTTGCAGTTCGAATTTTGGCTTGTCCTTTTCGTGAACCGGTTGAATTTCCACTTTCGCGGCGTCCGGAAGAAACGCGCGGACGACGAGACCCGAGCCGTCGCCGAGCGGGTGCATTCCCAAAAGCGTGTGCGGCGACTGATGTTTTAGTTCGGCAAGACTGCGCAATTCTTCTTTGGTCAACACCATGGCAGCGGAAATTTAGCAGAAAAATCCGGTAAAGCGAAATTTTCCTTTGCTATAATTTCGCGAGGATGCGGTCAAGCTGATGTGAATGATTTTCTAAATTGCCTTCGGTCCAAATGACAAAATGGGAGCGGGAAATTTTTTCTTCAACCGGCATTTGCGCAGCGATGCGCTGTTGAATTTGTTCCGGCGTCCAGCCGCGCGCGAGTAATCGTTCGCGTTGGGCATTTGCAGAGCAAGCCGTGCAAATGATTTTGTCGAAATGCGATTCGGCGTTCGTTTCAAATAAAAGCGGAATGACGACGACAGCGAGCGCGACATTTTCCCGTTTCCATTCTTCAATTTGCGCGAGCCAGCGTTCGCGAATTTTTGGATGCAGAATGACTTCGAGTTTTTTCCGCGCCGCAGTATCGGCAAAGATAATTTTGGCGAGTTCGTCGCGGCGCAATCGGCCGTCGGGCGAAATGATTTCGCCACCAAATGTTTTTTTTATTTCTTCGAGGGCGGGTTGATTTGGCTGAACGAGTTCGCGCGTGATTTCATCTGTGTCCACGACTTGCGCGCCGCGTTGACGCAAAAAACCGGCGGTGGTGGATTTGCCCATGCCCACGCCGCCGGTCAAGCCGCAAAGTTTCATGCGGAAATTATGGCCCAATAATTACGTCGCGGAAGAACAAATCAGGGAAGTTCGTCCCGTAGAAATTGGTGTAAACGAACGAACCGATGTTGGTGTAGACCGGAATCCACGGCCCGGTTGTAAGATTGGTCGTGGCTTGGACAACATTGGTCTGATTTGCTCCGCTGGTAATTGAGAATTGGAACAGTCCATTGGCGGCGACCGCACTTCCCGTCAATGAAGGTGCGCTAACGGTTCCAACCGTGATATTGGCTGTCGCAAAATCGTCGCTGAAATTCGAGTCGGGCGTGGTGGCGCTGACGATGGCGTCATTTTCATAAACGCCGCTTGCATTTGGTTGCACGGTCAATGTCAATTGCGCGCCTGCGTTCGTTGCAAGATTTCCTATGTTCCAAATCAATTCAGCTCCGGCGTGGATGACTGTGCCTTGTGTTGCATTGGTCGAAACAAGCGGCAATCCGGCGGGGAAATTATCCGATACGACGACGTTACTGGAAGTAGATGGTCCGTAATTGGTCACGGTCAAGATGTAGGCTGCGGTATTGTTGATGGAAACAGTTCCCGGCGTGGCTGACATCGAAATCAGGTTATCCGCAGCGTCGCCAACGACGTTGGCAAGCGTCAGGGTCAAAGACCAGCCGTTTGAAATCATGCCGCTGTCCAATTGCGCATCGTCGAGCACAAATAAATCCCAAGTGCCGTTTGGATTGCCGCCGGTCATGGTGGCAAACGCTGTCCCATAAGGCCCGGAGGGCGGAGATAAATGAGTAACCGGATTGGTCACGCCGACTGCGGTTAACGCGTTAATCAAATTCGTGCCGTTGGGCGTGCCCAAGCCGGTGCATAAATCGTAATTATTGTGCGCGACAAATAAAGTTGGGCTTTGGCTCCATTCATTGTTGCCGGTTTTAACGTCATGGAAACAATTTGTGTAATTCGGACTATTGGCAATGCCATAAATCGCGGGATTAAGAAATCCAATCGGAGCGTGAGCGTTATTAGTCGCCTGTTGATTTGCTAACGCTATAAATCCAGCCCAAAGTGGAGCCGCGATACTGGTTCCGCCCACACCGACATATTCAAAGCCTCCATCTGCAATTACCAACGTGTCATCTCCGGTCATCGCCACATCAGGAAAATTGCGATTGACAGACGAACCTCCGCGCGCAGGCATGTTGATATTGGTTTGCCAACTGGGAATAGAATAAAAACTGCTGATGCCGCCGCTGCTGCCGATTCCGTCGGCACCGGGACCATATCGCACGTCCCAATTCCAAACGGTTTCTGAAGCGTAAGATGCACCCGCGCCGTTCATTGTCAAAGTTGTTCCTCCAACTGACGTTACATAGGGACTATCAGCCGGCGTGCCGAAAAAGAAAGGGCTATCAGCAAGTCCTGTCGGGTATGCGTCGAAATCTGTTGAACATTGCAAATACGTTTGTCCTTGCAGTGCCATTTCTTTAAAAATTTGATCTGTTGTCGTCTGGGGACCTCCGGTCCATGTCCAAGATGAACTGATTTGTTTTGCTTTATTATCAACCGCTATCTGGTTAAGCGTATCATTCGGAAAAAAAACATTGGGATTACCTTCGTAGACTATCACTTTAGACAACGCGGGTGCCATTGCAATTGCTACTTCAATGTCCAATGACACTTCTACTTCGCCACCCGTGCCGGTCGGCAATCCGTTAAAACCGTCAATCAAAACATTTTGCAACGGCACATTTGTCCGGTTGAAAAGGCTTTCATAAAGGTTAATGTCACTTGCCAGATATCCGTCAAATTCTACCAAGGCAACGACTTGACCAGAACCATTCAATGCAGCGGCGCCGGGAACATATGCGTTTCGAAAATCATCGCCGACGTAATTGCCGGAAGGCCCCGAACCCGTAGTCGCGGCTGGCGTAGCTTTGGCGGATGCGCCTGATTGGGAAGAGTTGATATTAGATTTGATTTTATAATGAGAATGTGGCCGCCGCAGATTATCAAGACCGCTAACGTCCAAAATCGGCAGGTCGGCGGCGACGGACGGCTCAACGTCTGGTGCAAAGAAATCTCTATTTTCTGTCGGGTGATGATAAGTGCGCAATGTGATATGAAATGCCCTTTCGATATCTGACGTTTTTCCTGACACCTTTAAGAGCATCCGATTGGGAACAGTTCCAATCACTTTGAATCCGTTCACTGCGGCAAAGTTCATTACTTTTCTATAATCTTCCGTTGTCGGGCCAAATTGTTCTGTAAATTGTTCCGGCGTCAGAAAGTGATGATAATTCGGACTGGCCGGATCGTAAATCTGTTGCAGCAGATTGGAAAGCGCTTCCTGATTTCTTAACGGCAGTCCAAAGTTCAGATTTAACTCCTGTTCACCCAAATGACCTTTGGATTGTATTTTTGAAACAATGGCTGGAACATTGCCATGAAGCGTTTTTGTTCCCGCGCCTGCTGCCGGACTGGAAATGGCGACGGCCATCATCGCCAGGCTCATGCTGATTTTCAATAAACTGTGCCTCATAAAAGCGGTTGATTTGAAGATGTGCATGGCGTCAAGGGAAATTCGGTGACGGCACGTAAGCCGTAGGCTTGTAAGTGCCGTTGGTGATTTGATTAAAGTGCGGCAAAGAGTTTGTCGCCCAGTCGGCGAAATAAAGCGTGACGCCATTTAACGGATTTCCGCCGCCGGCATGAGACATAAACAAGGTATTGCCCTGATTCGGCGACAATAACAGCGCATTGATATCGCTCGGCGACGTATGAATCACATTCGTCAACGTAACCGCCGCGCCAATAACGACTCCATTGAGGTTGCTTAGAGTAATCGTTGACGGATATGGCGACGCCATTGTGTTGTCGTTAATGATGATGGCATTGGTGTTGATAAATGTTCTCTGCCACGAACCCAAAGTATAAGTAAATGTGGCTACGCCAATATTTGTAGAACCATTGTTCAACTGGAAGGTAGCCACTATGTTTTGTCCATTAGTGCCGTTGGCTGTAAAGCTAAATGCGCGGGAAGCCGATGGGCCGCCGACCGACAGCGGGCCATAGCTTACCGGCGTGGCCGGTGAAGGCGAAGTAACGCCATTGGTTGCCAGCAACGTGGCGTAAAGATTAGGCACATTGGTTCCACCGGCGGCGCGGAATGCAAAAAGCAGCGTGACATTTTCGTTCGGGTCTATGATGCCGTTGGTAATCAA
>JAJPKI010000366.1 GCA_021323835.1 Verrucomicrobiota bacterium
GGGCCGACGCCGCTGGTCGTGCCGGTGAGAATCACGTCGCCGGGCAACAGCGTAAGATTTTTAGAAATGAAACTGACGATGTCCGCCGGTTTGAAAATCATTTCACGCGTGTTCGAGTTCTGGCGCAATTCGCCGTTCTGAAACAATTGAAGCGCCAGATTCGTCGCGTCCATTTCCGTTTCCACAAACGGTCCGAGCGGTGTAAACGTGTCAAACGATTTGCTGCGCGCCCATTGCGATTCGGCGCCTTGAATTGTCCGGTCGCTGATGTCTTGCGAGCAGGTATAACCGAAAATATATTTCGCTGCTTGTTTCGGCGAAACGTTGCGCGTTTTTTTGCCGATGACAACGCACAGCTCTGCTTCAAAGTCCGTGCGATGTTCGGGGAATGGAATTTCAATTTTTCCGCCATGCGGCAGCAGCGACGCCGGCGATTTGAACCAGAACAACGGCGTTTGCGGAAATTCGCGTTTCATTTCGCGCACGTGGTCGGCGTAATTCAATCCCACGCAAATAACTTTTGACGGTTCGACCGGCACCAAAATTTTCGCGCCTTTCATCGGCATCGGCTTTTTGTCAAACGTGTGCTTGCCAAAAATGTCGCCGCGCGCGCGAAATAATTCGTCGCCGACAACTTTCGCATGAAAAATGTCTTTGCCTTTTTGAAATCGTCCAATGGTTGCCATAATTAATTTATGATTTCGTGTCCGCCGCGTCTCTTAAACCGTCGCCGAGAAAGTTGAAAGCCAGAACCGTCACAAAAATCGCCGCGCTCGGCGCGAGCAGCCATGGATAGTGCTGCAAATAATTCACGTCTTCCGCCGCGGACAGCATGTTTCCCCAACTCGCCTGCGGTTCCTGAATGCCGACGCCGAGGAAACTTAAAACCACTTCGCCCAAAATGTAATACGGCACGCTCAACGTCGCAGCGACAATGACGTAAGAAAATGTGTTCGGCAAAATGTGTCGGCAAATGACGCGCAAATGCGATTGTCCCATCGCGCGCGCGGCGAGGACGAATTGTTGCTCGCGCAACGACAGCGTCATTCCGCGAATCACGCGCGCCATGCTCGCCCAGCCGATGAAACTCAAGATGATGACAATCATCGCGTAAATTTTGGACGAACTCATGTCCGGCGGAAAGGCGTTGCGCAGGGAAATGATTAAATACAACGCGGGAACGGACATGATGAGTTCGCAGAAGCGCATGATGACGGTGTCGGTTCTGCCGGCGAAATATCCCGAAATGCCGCCGATAATCATGCCGAACGCAAACGAAAGCAAAATTCCCACGACGCCGATAGACAGGGAAATTTGCGAGCCGTAGAGAATTCGCGAAAAAACGTCGCGGCCAAATTGGTCGGCACCAAAAAGATAAACCGGATAATTTTCGTCACCGGTTCCGAACAAATGAATTGAGCACGGAATGAAGCCGAACAATTTATATTCGTCGCCGCGAATAAAAAAATGCAGCGGCCTGGTGTCGGTGGAAATGGTTTGGTAGACAAACGTTCCAGTTCCTGATTCGGTGCGCGGCACGACGAGATGAATTCCCTGAAAGCGCGGCCACTGCGGCGGACGAAATGAATAGTTTGTGTCTAAATGGTCGTAACGATACGGCGAAATAAAACCGGCAAACAGTGAGACCGCGTAAAGGAAAATTAAAATAATGCCGCCAGTCATGGCGATTTTGCGGCGCTTGAGCCGTTGCCAAAACAGTCGCCACGGTGAAAGCGCGACGCGCGGCTCGATAATTGAAATGGGCGTGGCGGTTTCCATTTATTCGAGACGAATGCGCGGGTCGCTCCACGCCAGCAACAAATCGGCGACGAAATTCCCAACAACGAGCAACGCCGTCGCCATGACGACACAATCCACGACGAGATAAGAATCTTTCGCGAAAAATGCCTCCATCGTCAGGCGGCCAAGTCCCGGCCATGCCATGATATTTTCCACGATGAACGCGCCGCTCAACAAACCGGCGAGCGAGTAGCCGAAAATGGTCAGCAGCGGATTGACGGCGTTGCGCAGCGCGTGTTTGTAAATCACCCAGCCTTCGCCGAGGCCGCGCGCGCGCGCAGCCGTGATGTATTCGGCATGCAACGTGTCGAGCAGGTTGGAACGCATTTGACGCATGATGCCCGCAACGTCGGACGCGGCGAGCACGAGCGCAGGTAAAATCAAATGGTAACCGTAATCGCAAAATTGTTGCAGCGGCGACATTAAATCGTGCAGCGGACTGGCTGCGCCGCCGATGGGAAACCAGCCCGTAACGGCGGCGAACCACAGCGCGAGCAGCGCCAAAACAATTTCTGAAATGGAAAGCCCGACAAAGGCAATCAGCGAACTGCCGCGGTCAATCCATGAATCGCGTTTGACGGCGGCGAAAATGCCGAGCGGAATGGCAATGGCCCACGCGATGACCATCGCGACGAATGAAATGGTGAACGTGTTCCACAATCGCGAAAGGATGAGGGACGTTGCCGGAATTTTATACGCCATCGAGTAGCCGAAATTGCCGCGGCAAACATTTTCGAGCCAGTAGAAGTATTGGACATACCACGGTTTATCGAGATGAAACTGCGCCTGCAATCGCGCGATGGTTTCGGGCGAAATCTGCGGATTTTGCTTGAGCGCCGAAAAATAATTTCCCGGCGACATGGCCATGAGCGCAAAGGTAAGCAGCGACACGCCCAGCAACAGCGGAATCATGTGCAGCAGCCGTTTTAAAACAAATCGCCACATCGCAAATCAATTTAGCGTGGCAAAAAAAAATTGCATCCGCGAGTGAAATCAATTTTTGTAGCAGCGAACGTCAGTTCGCTCTATTTTTGAAGTGAGCCGGCTTACGCCGGCTGCTACAATTTTAATTATGAAAAACATTGGAGCGTTTTTAATTTTCGCAGCTGCTGCTGTTTTATTTTCCGGCTGTGGAAAAAATTCCGGAAGTTCCAGCGGACAAAATTCTCGCATCAATTATCCGCTGCCCGACCCGCCGCTGGTGGATGATTGCCATCCGGGAATTCCCGGCGGACGGCTGGTAATTGCCGAGCCGGGCGACCCTAAAACATTTAATCCCATCACCGCCAACGAATCCTCTTCCATTGACATCAATCGCGTGATGTTTTCGGCGTTGCTTGGATTTGATGTCACGACGGAAGAAGTGGAGCCGGGACTGGCGGATTGGTGGACGAACGCGCCGGATGGCAAAACATGGACGTTTCATTTGCGAAAAAATTTGAAATGGAGCGATGGCCAGCCGATTACGGCAGATGATGTCGTGTTCACTTTCAATGACGTGATTTACAACCCAAAAATTGACAATGTGACGCGGGATGGCTTGATGATTGACGGGAAACAATTTCAAGTGACGAAAATTGACGACCAAACAATTCAAATTGTAACTCCCGACGTTTATGCGCCTTTTCTGGAAGGTGTCGGCGCCGGCGTGGCGATTTTGCCAAAACATACGCTGGAAAAATCCGTCAAGGACGGAACGTTCACTTCCGCTTACGGCATTAATTGGAAACCGGAAGACATCGTTTGCAACGGGCCATTTGTCGTCAAAGAATACAAAACGGCACAGTATCTTTTGATGGCGCGCAATCCGTATTTCTGCGAAGTGGATAGCAACGGGACTCGCCTGCCGTATTTGGACAACATCGTTTTTACTATCGTGCCCGACCGAAACGCCATTTCGCTCCGCTTTTTAAGCGGCGAATGCGACATACACGATTTCATTTACGCAAACGAATACGACCGGTTCAAAACGGAATCGGCGAAAGGCAAATTTCAATTGCTCGAACCGGGCGTCGGCCTGGAAACGGATTTCTTCTGGTTCAATGAAAATACAAATACGAATCCCAAAACCGGCAAGCCTTATGTTGACCCGAAAAAATTAAAATGGTTTCGCAACCAGAAATTCCGCCAAGCTTGCGCGTATGCCATTGACCGCGATGCAATGACTAAAGCCGTCTTTTCCGGCCGAGCGGTTCCTAATTACGGGTTCGTCACGCCGGCAAACAAAAAATGGTATAATCCCGACATCACGCAATATCCTCACGACCTAGCCAAAGCGCGCGCCTTGTTGAAGGAAATCGGCATCGAAGACCGCAACGGCGATGGCATTTTGGAAGATGAAGATGGCAACCCGATTGAATTCGTCTTCAATACCAACGTTGAAAACAATTCGCGCAAAGCCGCGGCTGTGTTGATTCAGTCCGATTTGCAGAAACTCGGATTCAAAGTCACGTTCCAACCGGTTGAGTTCAATACGCTCATCACAAAGGAAGACGACACGTTTGATTACGATTGCATCTTCATGGGATTTGCCGGTGGCGGCACCGACCCGACATTTCATGCCAATGTCGTCCGCTCGGACGGCTACACGCACTTCTGGTTTCCGCACCAGAAATCACCTTCAACCGATTGGGAGGCGCGGCTGGATTTTCTGATGAACGATTTGAGCAAGACGTTGGATTTTGCAAAACGAAAAAAGGAATTCGACGAGGTCCAACAGATTTTCGCCGACCAACAGCCGCTCATTTTCACGGTGACGCCTTATTACTATGCTGCCGCGCGCTCCGATATCGGCAACTTGCGCCCGACGCCGTTGAGCTATTATCGCGCGTCATGGAACGCCGAGGAACTTTATTTTAAAACCAATTCCACCGACAAAAAGTAATTTGGTGGGGCGAGACTCTGTCGAGCTCTGACTTTGCCGCGCAGTTTTTAATTTTTAATTTCTAATTTTTAATTAAACTGCCACAGAACTAAAAACTCAAAATTCAAAACTTAAAATTTATGTTGCTCGAAGGAAAAACTGGAATCGTCTTCGGCGTCGCCAATAAACGCTCCATCGCCTGGGCCATCGCGCAGGCGTGGGCCAAAGAAGGCGCGAAACTTGCGTTCACGTATCAAGGCGACCGGCTCAAGGACAATGTCGAGGAACTCGCCGGAACTTTCGGCAGCGACACGTTGCTCATGCCGTGCGACGTGACAAAAGACGAAGACATCGTAAACGTTTTCAAAACCGTCGGTGAAAAATTCGGCAAACTGAACTTGCTTCTGCACTCCGTGGCGTTCGCGCCTAAAGACGCGCTGGAAGGTGAATTTGTGAACACCAGCCGTGAAGCGTTCCGCGTGGCGCACGATGTCAGCGCGTATTCGCTCGTCGCGCTCGCGCGCGCGGGGGCGCCGTTGATGACCGATGGCGGCAGCATCGTGGCGATGAGTTATTACGGCGCGGAAAAAGTCGTGCCGCATTACAACGTCATGGGCGTCGCCAAAGCCGCGCTCGAAGCGTCAACGCGCTATCTCGCCTATGATTTGGGCCCGAAAAAAATTCGCGTCAATTGCATCAGCGCCGGTCCCGTCAATACGCTCGCCGCGCGCGGCATTGCCGGTTTTCAGGAAATGCTCAAGCATTACGAAGCGCACGCGCCGCTGAAACGAAATGTTTTGCCGGAAGAACTCGGCGCGACGGGAACGTTTCTCGCCAGCGATGGCGCCGCGGCGATTACTGGCCAGGTTATTTACGTGGATTCCGGCTACCAAATCATGGGGATGTAAATTCTTTGCCGCAAAAGAACGCAAAGTTTTATTCTTGAGTTCCTTGTGTTTCTTCGCGGCTAAATCCTTGTCGAAGTCCAATTCACTTTTTTCACCCTTGCGCGCACAAAAATCATTTTCTCAGTTGCGCGGTTGAGATTTTGCGTTATGCTGCTGAAGAATTTCACCATGCTATGAAAACGGCTTCCCCAGACTGTCGTCGGAGCGGTTTCACGCTCATCGAACTCCTCGTCGTCATCGCCATTATCGCTATTTTAGCGGCAATGCTTTTGCCAGCGCTCGCGGCTGCCAAACGGAAAGGACAACAAGCTGTTTGCATCAGCAATCTAAAGCAAATGAGTCTTTCAAGCAGCATGTATAACAATGATTTCAATACTTTCGTTCAACCATCTTCCGCGTCCGATCCGTTTGGTAGCCAAGCTGAATGGCTTGGCACAATGTTTGATTATTATGCAAAATCAACAAATTTAATTGTCTGCCCCGCCGCCAAGGTGGTTGCATCCTCTGGCGAGGCCGCCGCCAACCAATTATATAATGCTGGAATGGTAAATCAGGGTGGCGCGGCAAATTTCGCTTATGTGCGCGATTTAGGCGGAACCCATCAGGGCATCAATGGTATTGTTTCGAGCTATCAATACAACGGATGGATGTATGTGAGCGGAACTGGTGCTCCCGGAAGCAGTTCCGACAATAACGGCAGCGGCTATACATATAATGCAGATAGCTATTTCGTTAAACCTACATCCGTTAAATTTCCCGTGACCACTCCAATTTTTATGGATGGAACGTGGGTGGATGCGTGGCCTCAAGAAAAAGACCAGCCGTCCAGCAATTTATACGTCGGCGTCCGCGAGAACAATCATACGCCTTATGAAATGGGACGTTTTACAATTCAACGTCATGGTTTCAATCCTGCCGGTGCTGAAAAAAATCATACAGCATTGTGGTCAGCGGATCCGCCGCGAGGAGGAATTGTTCTTGCCCTTGTAGACGGTCATGCAGAATTCTCGCGATTACCGAATCTTTATAGCTACACATGGCATCACACATGGAAACCCAGCATTGTTTCTATCGGCACGCCTGCTTGGCCTTAATTCAAGCAACTTGCATAAGGCTTGAAATTAAAATCAGCGCTCCGCAATAATTCCGTTCACATTTTTCATGCAGCTTTGCAGAAAATGGGATAAATAAATCTGTGCCTTGATTGATTTTTTGCGTTAAGGTGTTGAGCAATTTCATCACAACCTCAAAACGCATGAATTTTTGCGTCATGTCATAAAAATGGTCGTTGTGACGATAATTTAAAACACAATGAACATCTCAGTAGCCCATCGTAAATCCGACCGCTCCGGTTTCACGCTCATCGAACTCCTCGTCGTCATCGCTATCATCGCTATTTTGGCGGCAATGCTCTTGCCCGCATTGGCTGCGGCTAAACGCAAAGCACAAGAAATTCGTTGTCTTTCCAATGTTAAACAAATGACGCTGGCGCTGAAAATGTATCCGGGCGATTACAATGATTTGTTAATTCCAGATATTGACCAACAAACGGGTGCAACTTCTGATACTGGAGCATGGATTATTAATTTAATAAATTTTTACGGTAAAGCGACGAACTTGTTTCTTTGTCCAATTTGCTCAGACCCGAATCCATATCCAGCCACTGGCGGTGGAAACCATACAATTGCCGGAAGCACTACAATGCCTTGGGCGAGCAGATTGCCTCGTAATACTTCGGCTCCCTGGTGGTATGGCAGCTATGGATATAACGGTTGGGCTTTTTCTGACACCGATCCGACTACTGGCAAACATTATGGAGATGGCACGGCTCTTACGCTTCCGAATGGCCAGCCCGGTGAAATGGGATATTTTACAAGAGAAACAGCCGTTAGATTTCCTAGCAAAACTCCTATTTTTTATGATCAGACATGGACGGATGCCTGGCCAACTGAAACATCACAGTTTTCAGACGATCTTCGTGGCCTTACCGGCGGAACGACAACGCTGCCATCCGGCGGAGCCAATAGCATGTGTCGTATCTTTAAAGCGCGGCATGGTTCCGGTGGAGGAGCAAAAGCACCAAGCGGCATGACTGGAACAACATTGGCGACATTAAATCCGGCATACTTCCTTAACATGGGATTCATTGATGGCCATGCCGACCCAACAAAACTTACAAGCCTGTATTCTTATAACTGGCATGCGCAATGGTCACCAAACAAAGTTCCGGCCCCGACAGCAATAACTACTACGGCTGGACATTAAAATTAAATTCTTTCAAAAGTCGGTGCTGTAAACGTTAATTTATTTGATGCCATGTGGAAAACTCAAAACTGCCCGGATTGTGGCAATATAAATGGCACAACAATTGGGGCAAAGGAGTCGTCGGCACTCCCGTGGCGCCTCCGCAGTAAATTGTAGTTTGAACGCACGTTAACCATTCAGTCATAAATTCACAGTTTGTGACGATTTATAAACAATGAATATCCCAGTAGTTCACCGCAAATCCCGCCGTCCCGGTTTCACCCTCATCGAACTCCTCGTGGTCATCGCTATCATCGCCATTCTGGCGGCAATGCTGTTGCCTGCGTTGGCCTCTGCCAAACGACATGCACAAGCAATCAATTGCCTGAATAATATCAAACAAATGACTTTGGCTAACAATATGTATATGCAGGATTATGGTCACGGCATTCCAGACAATTCTCCTTCAGGTTCCACCGGTTCATGGTTCATCAATTTTTTGGATTATTATTCCAAAGGGACAAATATTTTACGTTGCCCGACCACAAGCCAACCTCTGCTCGGCGGTTTGGAAAACAACCAAGCCGGAAATGCCGTCACGCCGTGGTGCAAAACGGATTATGCGGGCAATGGAGCGGCTTATATTGGCAGTTACATCATCAATGGCTGGTTGGACACAGACAGTTCCGGAATCGCGGCGGCAGGCGATGCGCATAACAATAATGCGGCAACTTACGACCCAATGTATTATTTAAAAGAATCGGCAATAAGAGTTCCCACAACCACACCAATTTTCTCGGACGGAATTTGGGTGGATTTTTGGCCTCTGGAAGGTGATTCTCCATGCAAAGATTTGCGCGGAACCCTTACGGTAAATGCAACTAGTGTAAGTAACCCCCAAGAAGCGGCGTTTCCCGGCAAATCATTTGCGCGCACAGTGGTTGCGCGACATGGATGTAACGCGAGCGCGCCGAACACATGGATGAACGCCACCGATGTGCCACGCGCCGGAATCAATGTTGGCTTACTGGATGGGCATGCTGAATATTCGCAACTGAGACATCTCTGGACTTATACCTGGCATCAGAATTGGAAAATGAGTATCGCGACGCCCGGGGCTCCATTTTAGTCCATTTGAAATATAAGACGGCGCATTTCTGCGCCGCCATTTTTATTTGCAGCAAATCAATTTCGCCACAAACGCGCCGTCCACGCCGTCTGCAAATGGAAGTAATTCGCGCTGCGATTCCAATTTGAAATCTTTGTGCGCACGCAGAAATTCTTTCACGACTTCGGAATTTTCTTCCGGTTCCAGACTGCACGTGCTGTAAATCAACGTGCCGCTGGATTTTAATTTTGTCGCGGCGAGTTTGAGCAGCTTTAATTGCGCCTGTCGCAATCGCGAAATCTCTTCCGGCGAAATTCGCCAGCGCAAATCCACGCGGCGACGCATCACGCCGGTATTGGAACATGGCGCATCCAATAAAATTTTGTCGAAGGTCGAAGGTCGAGAATCGAGAGCTGAAACAAGAATTGGCTCAATGCATGTGATGCCGAGGCGTTGACAATTTTCCGAAACCAATTGCAATCGCTCTTCAGAAACATCGCTTGCGACAATTTTTCCTTCGTTATTCATCAATTGCGCGATGAAGGTTGTTTTGCCGCCGGGCGCGGCGCATAAATCCAGAATCGTTTCGCCGCGCTGCGGATTCAATTCCAATGGCGCAAGCAATGTGCTTGGGTCTTGAATGTAAAACCAGCCGTCGTGGAAACTTTGGAGCAATTGCAGCGGCGGATGCGATTTCAATTCGAAGATTAAATTTTCCGGCAGCCAACCCGGTGGGGCGAGAGTCTCTCGAGCCGTAACTTTTTTGGTTTCAGAAATACAGGGCTCGACGGAGTCTCGCCCCACCATTGTGAAATCATATTCCAAATTTTCTTCGCGCCATTTTTCGATGAGTTTTCCGGCGTCAATTTTCAAAGTGTTCACGCGCGCAAAAGTTTTCGGCGGCGAATTGTTCCATTCGAGCAATTGGCGCAATTTTTCATCGCCAAAACGTTTCTGCCATTTTTCAACGAGCCATTGCGGATGTGAAAAGCCCATCGCCGGATTGGAAATTTTCAAATGGGCGAGGATTTTTTTTGTCGCGTCAAATTCGCGCAAATAGCCGCGCAGAACGGCATTGATAAATCCGGCCTGCGGGCCGAAGCCGGAACGTTTGGCGGATTCAACCGTTTCGTGGACGGCGGCGTGCGCAGGAATGCGGTCGAGCCAGAAAATTTGATAAAGGCCGAGTCGCAAAAGATTTTGCAGCGCGGGTTTTTGCTCGCGGCCATTTGTTTTTTTAGAAATAAGAAAATCGAGCGTCGTCTGCCAGCGAACGCAGCCATAAACAATTTCGTGACAGAGGCCGCGGTCGGGCGCGGAAAGTTTCGCATTGGCAAGCGCGCGCTCCAAAAGCGTTTCGGTAAATTCTCCATTGACGCGGCGTTGCCCTAAAATTTGCGCCGCGATTTGTCTTGGATTTTGGCTGCTCACCAATTTTAATATGGCAGTCAGCTTTGGGAACGCGATTAAAAAATGGATATGAGAGAAGAATTTGAAAAATTAGCGGCGGCAGGGAAAATCGAAGGCCGCCATGTCGAACCGCTGGTGAAACTTGTGGAAGGCGGCTGCTGCTCGCATCGCAGTTGGGGCTTCGGAAAAATCAAAACCGTGGACACGGTGTTCGCGCGCTTCACGATTGATTTTCCGGGCAAGGCCGGCCACATGATGGATTTGTCATTCTCGGCGGAAAATCTCAAACCGATTCCTAAAGACCATATTCTTGCGCGCAAGGCAAATGACATCGAAAGCGTTCGCGCAATGGCCGCGCATCATCTGGATTTAATCAAACTGGTGCTGAACAGTTTCGGCGGCAGAGCGACGGTTGACCAGATTCAAGCTGCGCTCGTGCCTGACGTCATCAAGGATGATTGGAAAAAATGGTGGGAAACGGCCAAGCGCGAAATGAAAAAGGACGGCCATTTCATCGTGCCGACAAAAAAAACCGAGCCGGTGGTTTTTCAGCAGCAGGAAACTTCATTGCAAGACCGCTCGCTCTCGGATTTTCGGAAAGCAAAAGGTTTGAAAGCGCGCGTCGCCGTCGTCGCGGAAATTGCCAAAGTCATTTCCGATTTGGCGGACAAGCAAACTGCGGCGAACGAAATCATTTCGGCGTTGAACGCCGACATCGCGTCGCATCAGCGCACGCAACCGGCAGTCGCGCTCGAAGCGGTTTTTGCGCGCGACGAATTGCGCGAAGCGGCGGACACTCAACCGGTTGCCGGCGAAGTTTCCGATTCACAAATCTGGTCGCAGGACGGAATCAAGTTCGGACAGGTGCTCGAATTAATTCCCGCCGCAAAACATCATCGCGCGCTGGAATCGTTCAAGCAGGCGAATCCCGACCGCTGGCAGGAAATTTTGCGAGGCTCGCTGAATCTCGTCCCGGCTAAACTTGCAAAAGAGTTTGCGAGCCTGCTCGTGCGCGAAGGCAAATTGGATTTGCTCAAGGAAACGCTGACGAAATTAATCAGCCAGCACACGGCGAGCAGCGAATTGCTTTTATGGTTTGCCCGCGAGCGCAACGAAGATTTCGTGGACATTCTCGGCCCGGAAGTTTTTCGCGCGATGATTACCGCGATGGAACGCGACCAGTTCAACGAGAAACGCTCGAATCGTCTCCGCGATTTCATCATGGAAGACCAGGAATTGATTGGCGAATTGACGGCGAGCGCAGACATCGAAGTCATCAAAGATTTGACGCGCGCGCTGCAACTCTCGACGGTTTTCGACGACATGGATAAACGCTCGCTGCTCGCGCGGCTCGTCAAGGCGCATCCGGCGATTCAATCGCTCATCAGCGGCGAACATACGAAGCAAGACACTACGTTGCTCGTTTCATGGGAAAGTCTGGAACGTCGGCGCGCCGAATATCAGGAACTCGTGCAGAAAAAAATTCCGGCGAATTCAAAAGAAATTGCCATCGCGCGCAGCTACGGCGATTTGCGCGAAAATCATGAATACAAAGCCGCAAAGGAAATGCAAAAAATTCTCATGCGCAACAAGGACGAATTGGAATCGCAACTTTCGCGCGCGCGCGGGCAGGATTTTTCAAATCCGAATACCGACGCCGTCAACATCGGCACGGTTGTGCAGGCAAAAAATTTGGAAACGAATCAATCCGAGTCGTTCACGATTCTCGGCGCGTGGGATTCCGACCCGGACAAAGGCATCATCAGCTATCTCACACCCGTCGGCCAATCGCTGCTTAATCACAAAGTCGGCGACGAAGTGGAATTTGAGTTGCAAGGCGTCAAACGCCGTCTTCGAATTGAAAAAATTGAAGCGGCGAAAGTATAAACGTCGTCAAATTCGCTTACAAAAATGAAAGCCGAAAGCAAAATGAAAAAGGTTTTAGTTCTTCCAGCGACAGGATTCGATTACGGCGCAAAATTTTTAGTTTTGAATTAACTTAAAATTAAAAATTGCTTAACCCTTTCCGCCGAAGCTGACATAATCGTCCACATCCAAAACGTCGAACCACGTCGTGATGTCTTTGCGATTCGGCGCGGCGGCTTTGTGCAGGCCGTTGAAATACTCGCGCGAATCCGGATTATCCGGCGCAAGATTTTCCTGCCACGCCGACCACGCGAGAATTTCCGGCGTCGTTCGTTTGAATTTCGCATTCGCCTGAACCCATTCCAAAATTTCCGTATCGGATTTGTTCAATTGCTTTTTCAATTCCTCCGGGTCAATGCCGGCGAACGTCAAAAAGCGTTGGTCGAGCGGACAGGCAAAATGATATTCGCCGTTTTTTCCACCGAGCGTCGCGCGGCCTTTGTCGAGGCAACGCGGTAAAATGACGTAGCCGCCGAGACGCACACGCGGGCTGCGAGGCGGAAATTTTGTCAAGTCGGGTTGATTGAGTGCCATAATTGTTCCTTTGTTCATCGCATTTGCGATTCGCTAAATTGCATCGGAAATGAAAAATTGCAAGCGCGACAAAAAAAATTTATCGTGACGACGTGAAGCATTCAGGAAAAGCCGCACTTTCGGCGCTCAAACTCATCGGCCTTGCCGCCGCGGTGCTCGTAGCGATATTTGCCGCCGCGCTCATCGGCAAATATGTCGGCACATTTATTTTGGAATATCTGACGGGAATTTTAATTTTGCTCTGGATTGTTTTCGCGCTTTTCACATTTTATTTTTTCCGCGACCCGGACCCGATGACGCCTGCGGGAAAAGATTTGGTCATCGCTCCCGGCCACGGCAAAGTGGATTTGATTGATACCACGACCGAAAATGAATTTATGGGCGGCGAATGCCGGCGCATTTCCATTTTTCTTTCAGTGTTCAACATCCATGTCCAAAATTCGCCGGTCACCGGAAAAATTTCTTACTTTCGCCACACGCCCGGCCAATATCTCAACGCCATCAATTCGGATTGCGCAAAATTCAACGAAAATGTTTACATCGGAATTGATTCGCTCGAACCGCGCGGCGAGAAAATCGGCGTGCGACTGATTGCCGGACTGATTGCGCGGCGAATTGTTCCGTGGGTATCTCAAAACGACGGTGTCATGCGCGGCGAACGCATCAGCCTGATTCAATTCGGTTCACGCGTGGACGTTTATCTACCGATGCGCGCGAAAATAAAAGTCAATCTCGGCGACAAAGTTATCGGCGGCGAAACGGTGATTGCTTCTTTCGATTAAAATGAGCGAGCCAATGCCAAAACCGCAGCCGGAAAATCTGGAAGAGAAATTGAAAATTTATTTCCTTCCGAATTTGCTCACGGCGGGAAATTTATTTTGCGGCTTCGTCGCGCTTACAAAAATCGTGGACGCAAACCTCGCGCCCGATGTTTTCGGCAAAGTGGACTGGATGCCGATTAAGCTCGCGCTTGGTTTCATTTTGCTCGCGTGCATTTTTGATTTGTTCGATGGCCGCGTCGCACGCATGGGCGGCGTGGAAAGCCCGTTCGGACGCGAATTCGATTCGCTCGCTGATTTGGTTTCCTTCGGCGTCGCGCCAGCCTTTCTCGTCCAGCGCGTGGTGCTCGCAGACGTTTTTCCCGATGAATATCGCCGCATCAGTTGGTTTATCGCTTCGATTTATTTACTGTGCGGCGCATTTCGGCTTGCGCGCTTCAATTGCCTTGCTGCGATGAACGCGCCCGGCGCCGGAAAAGATTTTCTCGGATTTCCAATTCCCAGCGCCGCCGGACTCGTTGCGTCGCTCACGCTGCTCATCATCCATTTCAATGAAAATGAAAAAAATCTCGGCAACTGGAATTATTTCATCGCGTTCGTTTTGATATTTTTGTCGGCGATGATGGTCAGCACGGTGAAATACCCGAGTTTCAAATCGCTCGGCCTGCGTTCGCAAAACACATTTGTCAAAGCCATTGGTGTGGCGTTGTTCGTCGGCTTCATTTTAATTTTGCGCGAGAAAATCCTTTATTACGCGCTGCCGGCTTTTTTTACGATTTATTTGATTTACGGTTTCGTGCGCCCGAGCCTCTCGCGCGCATGGCGGCGGGAAATCGAGGAGGAAGAAGACGAGCCGGACAGCGCGAATTAAATTCATGGGTGAATCCTCTTCAATTTTCATCGCGACGCTCGCCGGATTTGTCAGTGCGTTTTTATTTTCCTCGATTCCCGTCGGCCCAATCAATCTGACCATCATCAACGAAGGCGCGCGTCGCGGTTTCAAATGGGCGATGCTCATTGGACTGGGTGCGGCGACAATGGAAGTGATTTATTGCTCAATTGCGTTCGCCGGATTTTCATCGTTCTTCGACAAACATTTTGTCGAAGCGACGATGAAAGTTTTCACTTTCGTTTTTCTTTTATTTTTGGGAACAAGATTTCTCGCGGCGAAAAAAGTCGCGCCGACAACGCAATTTGGTTCCAGAGCAGAATTTCTCGAAGGCCGCATTGAGGAAAAACTGCGTCCGCATTCGGCATTTGCCATCGGCTTTGTGCGCGTCATGGGCAACGTCGGCGTGTTGGCGACGTGGCTGGTCATCAGCGCGTATCTCATGTCTCACGAGGCGTGGTTCACCGACCAGGATTGGGTCGCCGACGCTCTTGCCGTCAAAACCGCCTGCATTTTCGGTGTGGCTCTCGGCACAAGCGCGTGGTTTTGTTGTTTGAGTTTCGCAATGTCGCGCGGGCATGGACGGTTCGGCGAAAAA
>JAJPKI010000067.1 GCA_021323835.1 Verrucomicrobiota bacterium
AGAGATTAGTTGAGTTCGCGAATTTTTATATTTCTAAATACCGCTTCGCTGCCGTGTTCTTGCAATAAAATGTGGCCGTCCGGCCATTCGCCGAAATTTGGAATGTCTTTGAATTTGCTTGCAGCGACGGCGGCGCGAAATGCTTTTGAACCGCGCGTGAACGAAAGAATTTTTTCGCCGTTCAAATAATAATCCACGTGATTGCCGCGCGAGACGATGCGCGCGGTGTTCCATTCGCCGATGAAATTCGGCTTCTTGTTTTTGCTCGCGGGCATCAAATCGTAAAGCGAGCCGAGCGTGCGGTCGCCGTTAACGCCGAGCTTCGCATCGGGATGACGCTCGTCGTCGAGGATTTGATACTCAAGGCCGATGGCCGAGCCGACATTGGTCGCAACGCCGGCGGGAGTGACGGCGGAAAGATCCGGTTGAACAAAAATTTTGATGCCGCTATTTGCGCCGGGCGTAATTTTGAAATCCACGGACAAATCAAAATTGGAATAACTGTTACGCGTGATGATGTCGCCGCCAACGGCCGATTCGCCGCCGTTATCATTTGTCACACACAATTCGCCGTCTTTGATGACCCAGCTTTCGGTCGGAAATTCCTCCGACTTCGCACTGCGCCAGCCGTCAGTCGTTTTGCCGTCCCAGAGCAATTTCCAATCGGCCTTAATTTCTTTTTCCGTGAGGGTGTTTGGCGTCAGTTCGGGCGCTTCAGGTTTGGGTGAAACTTTTTGCAGCCGGATATTTTTGTAAAAGACCAGCGCGCCGTTGTCGTTGGTGTTTTTGCTGTTGTGAACTTGCAGGCCGAAGAATCCTTTCGTGCTCATCGAATCGTGAATGTCCGCGCGCAGCACGCCGTTGAGATACGTTTTGATGTGGTCGCCGACGGCTTCGAGTCGGATGTGATTCCAATCGTTCGTCTTCGTGATTTGGCGGTTCAATGCCGTAAAGGCTTTTCCTTCCGCATTTGTCTGGCCGCCGGACGGCACCAGATAATTGCGACGGCGATGTTCATCGTAAATGCCGCCTGTCCACGTTTTGCCTTTCAAATCCGTGTCTACTTCCACTTGATAACCGTAAACGTAACCCGGCGGAACGGTTTTATTCGTGCCGCTCGATTCAAATGAAACCGTGTTTGTCGCAAATGCGCTGCGGAATTGCGCGCCGGTGTTCATGCGCGGGTCGGCTTTGACATCGAATTCCAAAATGAAGTTGTCGTATTCCTTCGTCGTGCAGAGAAAACTGTTCGTGCCATTCCCCGGCGCAATCATCTGGCCGACGATACAGCCATCGGTGACATAATATTTGGCATTGCCGGTGCGCTGCGTCCAACCGTCGAGATTTTTGCCGTTGAACAAATTTATCCAGCCGGCGGCAAAGAGTTGCGGCGCGAATGTGATAGATATTGCGAGAAGGAATAATTTAGAACGCATAAATGGAGTGGTGAAATGGACGTTGTGAATTTGTGAAATGTTACAAATTCAAATCACGCGAACAAATAAAAAAGCCGAAATTTAAATCGGTTTGTGAAAAATATTTTGGTGCGCCGCGGCGATGAAACCTTTGAACAATGGATGCGGTTGGTGAGGCTTGCTCTGAAATTCCGGGTGAAATTGGCTCGCGATATAAAACGGATGGTCTTTCAATTCGATGACTTCGACGAGTTTGCCATCGGCGGAATTGCCGCTGAAAACAAATCCGGCTTTCTCAAATTTTTCGCGATACGCGTTGTTGAATTCGTAGCGATGGCGATGGCGTTCGTTGATGACGAACGAACCGTAAAGTTCCGCAGTCTTCGTGCCCATCGTGATTTGACACGGCTGCGACCCGAGCCGCATCGTGCCGCCTTTTTTTGTCACTTTGCGCTGTTCGTCGAGCATCGCGATGACCGGATGCGGTGTGTTCAAATCGAATTCCGTCGAATGCGCCTTGGCTAATTTCAAAACATTGCGCGCAAATTCAATCGTCGCGATTTGCATTCCGAGACAAAGGCCGAAGTAAGGAATTTTATTTTCACGCGCATATTGCGCGGCGAGAATTTTTCCTTCCACGCCGCGCTCGCCAAATCCGCCGGGCACGAGAATTCCGCCGAGACCGCGCAACATTTTTTCTGCGCCTTCTTTTTCGATTTCCTCGGAATCCACCTGCACAATTTCTACGCCGCAATCGTTCGCCACGCCGCCGTGGATGATTGCCTCATACACGGATTTGTAAGCGTCCTGCAAGCCGATATATTTTCCAACGACGCCGATGCGCACGCGATGTTGTGGCGCGATGAGTTTGCGGATGATTTCCTGCCAATGCGCCATGTTCGCGGCGGGCGTATGCAGGTCGAGCAGGCGACAAACCAAATCGTCCACGCGTTCGCGCTGCAGCATCAGCGGCACTTCGTAAATCGAATGGTCAACGTCCTTTTCCTCGATGACGGCTTCGAGCGGCACATTGCAAAACATGGAAATTTTCTGGCGCAATTCCTTGTCCAGCGGTTTTTCGCAACGACAAACCAAAACGTGCGGCGCCAAACCGATTTCGCGCAGCTTGGCAACGGATTGCTGCGTCGGTTTGGTTTTCAATTCGCCGGCGGCTTTGATGAACGGCACGTAAGTGACGTGAAGAAAAATTGCATTGTTGTAACCGACTTCGAGCGCAAATTCGCGAATCGCTTCGAGAAACGGCAACCCTTCGATATCGCCGGTCGTGCCGCCGATTTCCGTGATGATGACGTCGGCTTTGGATTTTTCCGCGAGCGCGTGGATGCGATTTTTAATTTCGTCGGTGACATGCGGGATGACCTGCACCGTTTTGCCAAGATATTTTCCTTCGCGCTCATTGTTGAGAACGGTCTGATAAACCTGGCCGCTCGTAAGATTGTTCATGCGCGTCAGCTTGACGTTCGTGAAGCGCTCGTAATGGCCGAGGTCGAGGTCGGTTTCCGCGCCGTCGTCGAGCACATAAACTTCGCCATGCTGATACGGCGACATCGTGCCGGGGTCAACGTTGAGATACGGGTCGAATTTTTGCAGCGCGACCTTGAGGCCGCGATTTTCGAGCAACGTGCCGAGCGCAGCAGCCGTCAGGCCTTTGCCCAACGAACTCACCACACCGCC
>JAJPKI010000247.1 GCA_021323835.1 Verrucomicrobiota bacterium
CCTCCAAGGAAAACTTCAAACGTCTCAACGCCGCCTTTCCGCGCGATAAAGTCGAAGGCGAGGTACGACGCCTGTTGATATTGCATCAAAAGCAATTGCCAGCAATCAATGACACATTTCTGGAAGCTCTTTTCAATGACTGGCGCGTCGCAAAAGTTGCAGGCTTGAAATTACCTGCCCGCTATCAAGGCGGATTGCTTTTCGGCCAGCTTGTTCCGCGGTTTGACAACCGCATCATTTCCAGCTGCCCCATCACTTATAATAAAATTTTTGAGGAACAAATCAAAAAGACCGGCGACGCAAAAATTGCCAACCATATTGCGACGAAACTTTCAAAAGTTCCCGGCCGGAATTGTCCTGAATTTTTTAAATTTCGCTGGGCGATGACGCTGGCAAATATTCGCGTAGCAGGCGCAAAAGAAAAAGAATTACGAACACTGGCTGCCGACGAGCGAAAGAAAATCAATGCAGTCATTGAACATGAAGGCGCATTGACGCCAACGGAATTGAAAAAAGCCGTCCGCGAATTGACCAATTGTTCGCGCGACAATCTGGACACAATGCTCATGCATCCAGACGCCAAAGAAGCATTGTTACTCGATCCAATTCAAAAACTCGTGCGCGGCGACAAGTTGCAAACACTTTGGCCAACCTTTTCTCCGCGCGCGCAGAAGCGCGTTCGCGATTTATGGCAACGCGGCAAGTCCGTGACGTTGAAAAACATTTGCGACATCGCAAAAAAGCTTGGCGAGCCGTTAAACGATTTTGAAGCAGAATTAAATCGGCTGACTGATGCCGCAAATACAAAACGCGGCAAAAAAGACGGTTCATTTAACCGCGATGCTTTTCTAAAAACGCCGTTGCAAATCAAACGGCAGGACGGTCGCGCGGCGTATGCTCGCCCCCTGCTCGTTCGCGCTTATGAAGAAGTCATGGCCGGCAAACATCCAAAAGAAAAAGGCGGTTGTTTGGAGGCCACTGAAGAAATGCGGCAAGCGCAATTGCAAAAACAAATAGACCAGCAAACAAATAATCATTTGGTGCGGCATCGGCTTTTGATTCTGGAACGGCTGCTGAAAGATTTGGTTGCTGAACCTGCCTTTGCCAACGGCGATAAATCGCGCATTACAAAAGTGACGATTGAAGTGAATCGCGATTTGCGTGAGATGTCCGGAAAATCCAGAAAAGAAATTGAGCAAGATTTGGGTCATCGGCTCGCCAACCATCATAACGTCGCGGAGAAATTGGAAAAAGACCTCGAAGGCAGAACTTACAACGGCAAGCCGATTCAAATCACCGCCGGATTGATTCGCAAGGCGCGCATCGCGGAAGATCTGGGCTGGACGTGTCCTTACACCGGCAAGGGTTACGACGCGATGGATTTGGTTTCGCGGCAGGTGGACAAAGACCACATCATCCCGCGCTCATTGCGACCATCGGATTCATTGGAATCTCTTGTCATTACCTTCGCGGAAGTCAACAAGATGAAAGGCCAGCGGTTGTCCTGGCAATTTATCAAACATGAAGAAGGAAAAGTCGTTGAAGGCTTGCCGCAACTTTCCATTGTTTCGATGAAACGTTTTGAGGACGCGGTAAAAGGCTTGGATACACGTCGCGGTCACGATGACGACCAGAAACGCAAAAAGAAGCGCAAAGAATTATTGCTGTTGCAAACTTACGAAGAAAAAGGTTTTGTCCCGCGCGACTTGACCGTCACATCGCAACTGGTTCGTTTGGGCGCGCAAGCAATTAAAAAGATTTTTGCTGGGGAAAAAAATCAGCCGAATGTTGTTTCATTGCCGGGCGCCGTTACGGGAACTGTTCGCAAAGGCTGGAATTTACTTGGCTGCCTTGAACTCGCGGCGCCGCAAATAAAGGAAGTCGATGGATCAATCAAAACTAAAACAGATATTCGAGCATTGACTCATTTGCATCACGCGCTGGATGCGTGCGTGCTTGGGCTGGCTTCGCATTATTTGCCGAACAACGGCGCATTGTGGGAGGTAATGCTCAAACGAAACCCAAATGACGCGGAAAAAGCGCTACTGCGTTCGACTGGATATTTCAATTTCGATTCACAAGGCCGGTTTGGTCTGACGGAATTGCCAGATGCGTTGAAAGAGCAAATCCGCCAACGATTAGCCGAGAAACGCGTTGTACAACACATTCCAGCAGACATGACCGGATTGCGTGTCGAGGAAAACACTCGCGGCATAATTGGAATGAAAGATGGTCGCGTTTTCCTGCGCCAGCAATCCCGCGATGCCAAGACTGGAAAAATTTCAGTCAAGCCAACTGACGAGGCAGCAATAAAAGTGATTGGCCTTAAAACCGGCAAACTCACGCCACAAAAAGGCGCGCGTGTCATCACGGATAATTTTGGTGTCTCGATTCTTGACCATGCAGCCGAAGGCGAAGAAAAATTTGTCATTATTCCGTGGCATAAAGTTTGGCCTCGGATTCAGGAATTAAAAAAACGCAACAGCAGAAGGGCGCCACGTATTTTACGGAACGGTCAATTGGTTAAATTGACATCCGGCAAACGAAAAGGCACATGGCGTATTTTTTCCATCAAAAATAATTCGTCTGGCATGGCGTTAGACCTGGGTTTACCGGATGAACTTTATCCTACTTGGATCAATGTCCTGCTCAAAAGTTTGTTGCGTGACGGCCTAACTGTATTTGAAACCTCCTTTACCGCATGTGAAAAATTAAAACAAAAAGACATTGACTCGTAACAGCAAAGTGCTAGAACTGCAAATTAGAATGAAGGTGGAAATCGCCATTCTGAAACAAATGAAACGCCCCCCGTCACCGGGGGGCGGACAAGCGATTCAACTCGCGCCTGTTCGAGTCTTGGAATCAAAGGCAAAGCACATGTCCGTTATTATGTTATGCCCCGATGGAAAAACTGTGTCTTAAATTCAAAAATTTTACAATAAAAATTACTCTACATGTCCTATGATTGTTCTATCAAAATATTTTTGCCGGTCCCTAGCCAGAAGTGGAATCGACTTCCAGGAATGGGATAACATCGAAATTAAAATTTCAAGCAGACTTATTCGTTTTCACCAAGAACACGATGCTCGCATAATATCAAAAGCATTTATTCATATTCATGGCGACAACACAAAACCCAATCTCCTGCTACATTTGGTTTGCAAATTAAATGGTATTGAACTCTTCAAAATTGAGCCTTGTTTTGATTTTCAAAAACAAGTCGACACGGAGCTTCACTTCAAGCCGTGCTCACATCGCAAACGTCGCAGATGCCGCGATGGTGAAATAAGGCAGTTGTTTCTGGCAATCTTTCGCTAATTGCTGGTAATTTTGAACCCATTATCTCATTTTGAGGGTATACTCCAAAGCGAATGGTATGTCCTACCA
>JAJPKI010000009.1 GCA_021323835.1 Verrucomicrobiota bacterium
CAACGGATGACAGCGCGCTATTGCGCCAGTTTGTCGAAAATCATTCCGACGAAGCTTTTGCCGCGTTGGTGACACGACATGTCAATCTGGTTTATTCCGTTGCCCTGCGTTACGTCGGCAATTCACATCAAGCGGAAGAAATTACGCAAGCAGTCTTCATCGTTTTAGCAAAAAAGGCTGCGTCATTGCGTCATGATAAGGCGCTTTCAAGCTGGCTGTTTCAAGCCACGCGTTTGACGGCAAATAATTTTATAAGAAGTGAAATGCGACGGCATCACCGCGAACAGGAGGCTTATATGCAATCAATTTTAAGTGAATCCACTGAATCTCATGTCTGGCAACAAATTGCGCCTTTCATTGACACCGCCGTTGCCGCGCTCAACGAGAAAGACCGTCGCGCTATTGTGCTGCGCTTTTATGAAGGTCGGAATTTGAACGAAGTTGGCGCTGCCTTGGGCTCAAGTGAAGAAGCAGCCAAAATGCGTGTTAATCGAGCGGTGGAAAAATTGCAGAAGTTTTTCAAGAAACGAGGTATTGATTCCACGACAGCAGCAATTACTGGAGCGATTTCTGCCAACTCGGTTCAAGTTGCGCCAGCCCTACTCGCAAAAACTGCAACTGCCGTCGCGTTAGCCAAAGGCGCAACGGTTCCCTCTTCTGTCGTAGCGTTGGCAAAAGCAACATTGCTTGCCATGAAGATGAAAACCATTGTCGCGACCACTGCAACAATCGTCTTCGTCGCGGGAATCAGCGCATGGTTTGGATTTTCCAGCGGAACAAAGACCTCATCTCCACCGGCTCATCCGACCGATTCTGTACCCATGAATTTCGCGAATGGCGCTTTCACTCCAGACGGCAATCGAGACGGCACGTTTGTTGTGGCAGTCGATCATGATACGTTGCGCACCAACAATTCTGCGCCCGTCATTCACATCAAAGGGCCGATTACCACGGATTCATCAAATAATCTCGTTGCCGCAAATGGCACTTACAAAAAGACCGATAATTCCAGCTCCACGAAATATCTGGTCACCGACAGCTCCGTCCTTTATGGAAAACATATTCGCGTCACATTCTGGTTGAAAACCCGCGATGTTAAGGGATGGGCCGGCACATTTGTGATTATCCTTGGGATTGATGGCCGCCATTGGCAATACGACGATATGAGTGACCGGCCCGTTCGCGGGACGACCGACTGGCAACAATATGAAATTGTCACTGACCTTCCCAACGAACCGTGCATTATTTATTTTGGGCCGGACCTTTACGGCCCCGGCGAACTTTGGGCCGACGATTTCCAAATTGACCTCGCACCGCATGACGTGTCCAGCACGGACGACCGGAACTGGCGCATCAGCAATGAGTCCGACCCGGCCGTTTATTCGGCAGACACCGACTTCAAGGTGACCCATAACGGGCATCCGACGCTGTGCTTTGCTTATACTCCCGACGGTATTGCGCCGCGCGGCACCTATACTCGTTTGGGACACGATTTTTACGGCCCTGATAGCGACAAATACGCTGGCCACACCGTGCGCATGAGCGGCTGGATTAAAACCGAAAATGTCTCCGGGCACATTGAACCGGTCATCTTTCCTTACGCCGGTTGGTATAAACTTCTAGCGCGGGACAGCATGGTGAAGGATAACAGCCTCAAAGGCACTCGCGATTGGACTCAATTCTCCGTCACCTGCGCTATTCCAGAAAATACCGAATATCTTCACACGGGTTTCAATTTCTTCGGCAGCGGCAAGGTTTGGATTGATTTGGATTCCATCAAATACGAAATCATCAAGTAAAGATTGACCGCCAATTTATGCTCGCGCCTTTGGCAAAATTCATTGACTGGTATGCCATTCAAGCCGCCTCGCTATTGATTATCTCCGCCCGAAAATGCGACCGGGGCAACATAAAATTGGCGGAAGCTGTTGAGTTTCTAAATGGACCGGATTTCATTCCCGCCGAAAGCAAACCCGCCGAATTGGAATTCACCTCGAACGTCCATTTCAAATTTCCGTCGCCGCGACCGTGCGAGTTTGCGGAAAACAATGTCGTTCACGGCCGGCTATACCGTTGCGCGGATGATTGGCAAAAGAGGCCAGTGATAATCCTCCTGCACGGCGGCGGCAATTTTCCCGGTCATCAGTTTAGATTTCACCTGCTCGCTCGTCGTTGCCAGCGGGCCGGATTCAATGCAGTGACCCTGGAATTACCTTACCACTTTCAACGCCACGCCCGTCGTGCCGAAGCCCTCGACCATCTACGAGTGGCTGAAGCATTTGCGCAAGCGGTTGCTGAAATTCGCGCTCTGACCGGCTGGCTGCTGAATCAAGGTTGTCCTTCAGTCGCGCTGTTTGGCGTTTCACTTGGCGGATGGCTCGCCGGATTGACGGCAACACGCGACACACGATTAAATGCCATCGTCATGGCCGTGCCGGGTGTCCGCATGAGTTATCGCGCGACACGCGGCGAATGCATCCTTTGGACGCCGGTGCGCAAAGCATTGGAAAGACAAAAGACCGCGCGCGAGGCGTTGGACAAAACGCCAATGAATTTAACGATGAGCCGGCCGGCCATTCCCAAAGAAAATATTTTATTGATTCAGGGATGCTACGATTTGTTTGTGGAGGCGGAACATACCGAGGAGCTCTGGCAAAAGTGGCAGCAGCCGGAAATCTGGCGGTTGCCTCACGGCCACATTAGTGCGGTGTTAGTGCCCGGCTTAACAGACCGCGTCCTTCGCTGGCTGGCGCCACGAATGAAGAAATAATTTTCAGCGCTTCAAAAACTTCATGCTGCCGCCGAACAACAAACCTTTGCCACGAACCGAACTCGAACCTGTGTGCAAAGTATTGGCAAACGCAATCCGAAAGCGGCGCTAAAATTTCAAAAATTCGTTGTTACCTTTTTCACGCAGAAGTGCATGAATAGGTGAATGACAACCGATGACATGGAATTGGTGCGGCAATACATTACCGGCCAATCCGAGAGTGCTTTCGCCACGCTCGTTTCCCGTCATACCAATCTTGTATATTCAGCGGCGTTACGGCGTGTCGGCAATCCTCAATTAGCCGAGGAAGTTACGCAGGCCGTGTTCGTCATTTTGACGCGGAAAGCAGACTCGCTTAATGAAAAGACAATTCTTTCTGGCTGGCTTTATCGCACGGCTTGTTACGTTTCCGGCCATGCATTCAAACAGGAACTTCGCCGACAAAAGCGCGAACAGGAGGCTTTTATGCAATCTCTTTCAAATCAAACCGAATCGGAAGCCTGGCCGCAAATAAAACCTTTGCTGGAAGATGCGATGTTGCGACTCGGCCAAACCGACCGCGATGCTTTGGTGCTGCGATTTTTCGAAGGGCGCAATATGAAAGAAGTTGGCGCCATTTTAGGCACAAGCGAAGCGGCGACAAAAATGCGCGTGAACCGTGCGTTGGACAAATTGCGAACGTATTTTTGCAAGCGTGGTGTTGATTCAACCGCAGCGACGATTGCCGAGACGATTTCTGCGAATTCAATTCAAACCGCGCCGGTGGCGCTGGCAAAAACTGCGACTGCCGTTGCGCTGGCCAAGGGCGCGACGGCTTCCGCTTCAACCTTAACCCTCATCAAAGGAGCATTGAAAGTTATGGCATGGACAAAAGCAAAAATGGCTGTCGTGGTCGCTGCTGCGGCAATTCTGGCAATCGGCACAACGACGGTCGTGGTCAAAGAATTGGCCGCACCATCGGTTGAGGATGTCTTCAAACATTATCCAGTAGGCAGATATTTGGAAAAAGCTCCGCCCGTCGTTGTTCTGCGACCAAGCCATTATCCGGGACAAGGGGTTGATCATATGCACGGGCCGCCTTTCAGCACAGTATCCGAAAGATTCGTAGGCTTGGGCCAATCCTTTGAGCAGGTTTTAGCAGTTGCTTATGATGTTGGCCCGGAGCGCATATTTCTACCGTCGGATATGCCAGCGGGAACATTCGAATTTCTTGATGCGGTTCCAAATGATCAAAAAGGAGCGTTGCGTGAAGAACTCAATAAGCAATTTGGTGTTGTGGCCCACACTGAAATCCAAGAGAAGTATGTCCTTATTTTGAGGGTCAGCAATCCCAACGCGCCGGGTCTGAAGGTAAATCGGAGCAACAGCACGGACGGCGGTTGTTCCGCGGACGCCGGAAAGCTCAAGGTTACCAATTTCACAATGTCGGGCATGACCCGCACTCTTGGACAAGATTCTTCGGGCGCGCCTGTGATAAAAACGAATCTGGATAATTCTTTTGTGCGCGTTTTAGGAGCGTATCTCGGCGTCCCGGTGATTGATGAAACCGGATTGACCAATGCGTATGACATAGCTCTCCAGTGGAATGCGAATCTTCAGGGAGACGCTCAAAAGCAAGACATGGAACGTGCATTGAATGAACAACTCGGCCTCGAATTGATTCCCACGAACATGCCCGTCGAAATGCTTGTCGTTGAATATAATAATTCCCCCGCCGCGCCGGTGGCGTTGACCGAAAGTGATTATGCCCGCCGGGACGGTTCCGATTTGCAAGGCTATTGGACAGGAGCCGAACAAATGGGCGTCAATGCAATCCATCCGAATATATGGCCGGTGGTTGTGAAAATTGCCGAGCCGACGAATGGCGTCTTTCGCGTTGAATGGAGAGACCTTTGGAAATATCCCGAATTCCATGTGACGTCATCGGTGACATACAATCCGCCCAACGTGAAAATTGAGATAGCCGAGTTTCACGGTTTGTTTGAGGGGGAAATCAACAGCGCTCACACCGAAATCAAAGGAACATGGACTTATAACGGAACAGCGTCGCATCCAATGACCTTGACGTTGACCGATCCAAAAACCGAACGCGAGCAACAAGCGGCATTCGACGCCCAAAAAGATTTTTCCTTCGCCAACGGAAACGATTTGCCGGGGCATTGGAAAGCGACACTGGATAATTCTGAATTCGCCATGGACATTGCTAAATTGCCGGACGGCAAATTCTTTTGCTCACTGACGCCGTCCAATTGGAATGATGGAATGTCGGCAACGCTAGTGCAATTTACGCCGCCGAATGTGCATATCGAATGGGCCTATGGCGCTCGCGGTTCTTTCAATGGCAAAATAGAAAGCGGCAAACTTGTTGGCACGTTGCAACAAGCCCGCAACGGAAAATCGCAACCAGTGACTTTTGAAAGAAGTGGCAATTGAATTTTACAACTAACAAACCCTTGCCACGAACCGCGCTCGAACTGAACAAACGGCAAATACGCCGTCGGCTGAAGCATTCGCCCGATTTCACGCTTGCGGTTTTTCGTGCCGCAGCTCAGTTTTACAACGTTATCAATTTTCAAAATGCAACTTGTTTTTGTCATCCTTCAAGCAATCCTGCTTTTAATTATTTTGGTGCAGGACACCGTCAATCTCGCCCCGTTTAACAATCTTGGCGCCCAAGTCCGGCATCTCGGTTGGACAAAACTCGTGCTCGGAACGTTATTTACTGCAAGCGGCGCAGTTGTGAGCCTCTACCTCACAATCCGATTCGACGGCGTGCTGTTGCCGTTAAGCGCCAAATTATTCTTTGTCCTCTGGTATGGTATGCGATGGTTGGAATGTTCACGTCATGGTATAAACCCTACTTATTTGGCCCCACCCAGAAGGAACTCGACCTCTATCATGCCATTTTCGCGGGCACTCATAGCATCTTACCGGTGCGCCACGGTTTCCCCGGCCCTAACACCATTCACCTCGTCCTCCACGCTTTGGGAATTCCATGTGCGCTGTTTGGTTTTCTGAAAGTCGCCGGAGTGTTTTAGCACGCCCGATCAACTTTCCCTTGCGCCGGTGGGTGACTGCACGTAACTCTAAGGTTCACATAATTGCCGGTGTCCAGTGTTGGGTTTTACACAGTTGAATTTGACCTAAACCCCATCCGAGAAGGATACAGCCAAAGTGTCCTTAAAAATTCTGTCACATTCGACGTTCGGTGTGCATAAATTAGGTGAATGATGAATGATGACATGGCATTGGTGCGGGAATACGCCGCTCACAATTCCGAAGAAGCCTTTGCCGCGCTGGTGTCTCGTCATGTCAGTTTGGTTCATTCAGTAGCACTACGTCAGACTCGCGATTCACATCTGGCGGAGGAAATCGTCCAGACCGTCTTCATCATCCTGGCGCGCAAGGCTGGATCACTCGACTCGAAAACCATTTTGCCGGGCTGGTTGTATCGGACAACAAATTATGTTTCGGCAGCCGCGCTGAAAATTAAACGCCGCTGCGAACGCCGCGAACAGGAGGCATACATGCAAGCCATGATTGAAGAAGCTCAAACCGATTCCACGTGGGAACAACTTTCGCCGCTGTTGGATGGCGCGATGATGCAACTGCGGGAAAGCGACCGCGATATTCTTTTGTTGCGCTTTTTTCAAAATAAAAACTTTAAGGAAGTGGGCGACGCGTTAGGCGTCGAAGAACGTGCAGCGCAAAAACGCGTGGCGCGTGCTCTTGAAAAACTCCGCACCATCTTCGTCAGACGTGGAGTGACTTCGACAACAGCAACGCTTACCGGCGCGATTTCTGCCAACTCAATTCAAGCCGCGCCAGCGGCCTTGATTAAAACCACCACCGCCGTTGCGCTGGCCAAGGGCGCAACGGCTTCCACTTCAACTTTAACAATTGTAAAAGGAACATTAAAAATTATGGCATGGACAAAAGCAAAAACGGCAATTGCTGCCGGTATCGGAATCTTGCTCGTTGTTGGCATCGGGACGACCACGACGGCTCTTGTAGCTCAACATCAGCACAATATTCAAACGCAAACAAGTTTCCCGCGTTCATCATGGGCGAATGCCGGATATGCCGACCCGCAATCAGCTTTGGAAACAATTTTTTGGGCGCAAGCGCAAGGTGATGGGAAAACGTATTTAGCAAGCATGACTCCAGATTTGCAACAGCGGCTTGAGCAACAATTTGCAGGTCAACTTTCGAAACAGGGAATGTCCCTCGAAGAACTTTTCACGCAAAAATCCAAACAACATATTAATGCTGTCACCGGATTTTACATTTGGGGACAGCAGACTGTTTCAAATCAACTTCTTTTGCGCGTTTGGATTCCCGGAAAAGGACAAAATGCCACATTCAAAATGAAGAAGATCGGAAATGAGTGGAAGCTGGACGAAGAATTTCTTCCCGATTATTGAAAGCTAAAATTATGAATCCAAAACGCGGTTTTACACTCATTGAATTACTGGTGGTCATCGCCATCATCGGAATTCTTGCGGCAATATTG
The DNA here is from genome assembly GCA_021323835.1 of Verrucomicrobiota bacterium. GTDB lineage: Bacteria > Verrucomicrobiota > Verrucomicrobiia > Limisphaerales > UBA11358 > UBA11358. Next base: position 7,284 of record JAJPKI010000009.1, read on the forward strand.
TTTCCGGCGTTGGCTGCCGCCAAAAACCGCGCGAAGCGAACTGTTTGCCTCAACAATCTAAAGCAAATCAGCTTTGGCATCCAGATTTACACCGACAATCATGAAAATACATTGCCGCTCGACCCCAATCACTCGCCGACGAACTTCTGCATGAATTATGAGCAATTGATAAAAGGCGACGTCGGGTTAAACGGGGCAATTTCCAATAATGCTTTGTTTGCCTGTCCATCTGACAATTTTTTCTATTCAGGTGCGTATGCGAGTTCACTTGTTTCTCAAAGCGCGCATTCACAGGAGATTTATAATTTTTCCAGTTACGCATTCAATGCCGGAAATATTTTCGTGATTACCAATCGTTGGCCGGGCATTGCTGGCGGGAAAATGAATTCCATAAAAAATTCGACCAAAACGGTGCTTGTATATGACCTGCCCGCTTGTCTGCCTTTTTCCTGGCATCAACCACAACGATTGCCGTCAGGTGTTGTCATGGGCGTGAACAATTCCAAAAATATGATTGGTTTTGCAGATGGCCATGTCAGCTACGTCAAAATCTTTTATGACGAAGTAAATGTGGCAACCGGCCACGACCAGACTTGGCAATATGATCCACCTGACAGCTACGATTACAAGTGGAGCGGAGATTGACCAAGGATGAAATCCGAATGCGCTTTTACGTTGGTTGAATTGCTGGTGGTCATCGCCATCATCGCAATTCTGGCGGCCTTGCTGTTACCGTCATTGAGCGCCGCCAGAAATAAAGCGCGGCAGACAACCTGCCTGAACAATCTGAAACAAATCAATCTCGGCGTTCACTTGTATGCCGATGACCACGACAATGTCCTGGCCCTGGTCAGCACCAACACATCGGCGGACGTCTGGACAGATTACAAAAGTTGGATGATGAGTTACGTTGGCCTGAAAGGGCCATCATCGCCACAAGACGCACTGTTTGCCTGTCCAGCCGACACATTTAATTACACAGACGCTGATGCTTCTTCTTATACGTCAGGAGGCATTCATGAGCTGGCGGTCTATAATTATTCCAGCTATTTATTTAATGCAGGAAACATCCGCCGGAGCACAGTGACAAATGTGTTTCCCGGCATCGCTGGACGCAGATTGACCTCGATAATAAATCCCTCCAAAACAGTTCTGGTTGACGAAGGCTCAGCTACGGCTCCGTATTCGTGGCATCAACCCACGCGATTGCCATCGGGCACGACGGGAGTTTACGACTCGAAAAGCATGGTCAGCTTCGCGGATGGCCATGTCAGCTATATCAAAATCTATTTTGACACAAACACCACACCTGTCCATTTCCAAGCCTGGCAATATGACCCGCCGGAAAACTACGATTACAAATGGAGCGGAGATTAAGCATGAACATTGCCACTGCCACTCAGTCATTTTGCCTCGCTGCAATTATATTTGCCGCTCAACTTCCAATTTCAGCGCAAGACAATTTCACGGATGACTCCGAGATCAAAACTTTTTTGCACAACAGTTTTGACGGAAAGAATGCTGGAATGGTGATTGGATTGGTGGACGAGCACGGAAGCAGGATTTTCGCAGCGGGAAAGCTGGACAATAACACGAGCCAGGAATTAAACGGGGACACGGTTTTTGAGATTGGCTCAATCACCAAGACATTCACTGCGCTTTTGTTGCAGGATATGGTGGAACGCGGGGAAATGAATCTGAATGATCCGGTGGCGAAATATCTTCCCCAATCTGTTGTTATGCCAACACGCAATGGGAAAGAAATCACACTGTTGAATTTAGCCGCACAAGATTCGGGGCTTCCGTTCAATCCATTAAACCTTGATGGCGGAGAAAATTACTTTGCCCATTACACCACGAATGAATTGTATGCGATTTTGCCATCCTGCGCCCTGAGCAGCGATCCCGGAGCAAAATTTGAATATTCAAATCTGGGAATGGGCTTGTTAGGACACGCTATCGCGCTCAAGGAGGGTGCAAATTATGAATCGCTGGTGGTGAATCGGATTTGCCGCCCTTTGCACATGGACAGCACTCGCGTCACACTCACAGACGAATTGAAAGCGCGCCTGACAAGAGGCCACGATGCCTCTGGAAAACTCGTGCCGAATTGGGATTTTGATGTGCTGGCCGGCTGCGGTGCGTTGCATTCCACTGCTAATGATTTGTTGAAATATATTTCGGCAGAAATCGGCCTGACACCGTGCAGCCTTGCGCCCGCCATCGAAAAAACGCAGGCCATTCGCCATCGCGGTGATCCGGTTTATGGAGATACTGCCATGCCTTGGGTGGATTGCGGACAGTCGGCGCAAACGGGAATGAAACTTCTCGGACACGCGGGTGGCACGGCTGGATATTCTGCGTTCATTGGTTTTGACCGGCAGCATCAACGGGGTGTCGTGGTGTTGTTCAATGAGCAAGATGGAACGCAGGGCGGAGTCCATTCGCAAATGTTGGGATGGCTTCTGCTCGAAGGCGTGCGGCTGACCCCGCAAATTACCGCCAACCTCTTTCCCGCCAGCACCGCCGAACTCGTTGGCATAGGAGTCAAACTTAGATTCGATCAGCCAACCCGCACTATCCGATTTGAAACCGTTTTTCCAAATATGCCTGCGTCTCAAGCCGGGTTGTCGGCTGGCCTCATTCTGCAAAAAGTTGATGGCATTCCTACCGCAGGCAAAAGCATTGATTTATGCGCCTGTTACATTCGTGGCAAGGCTGGAACGAAGGTGCGCCTCGAATTGGTGAACCCGGAACGAAACGAAACGAACACGGTTGAATTGATAAGACAGAAATTCACACAGCCAAAGCAATAACCATACGATTACCAATGGAGCGGAGATTGATTATAATAACGCCTTAAATATCTGTCCGATTTTCCCAATCAGCGGCATTTATATGCAGATGCAGGAACTGGATGACATTGCGCTGTTGCGCGAATACGCGGAACGCGGTTCTGAGAAAGCATTTAGTGTGCTTGTGGAGCGGCACGTCAATAAAGTTTATTCCGTCGCACTCCGTCACACACGCAACCCGCATCAGGCCGAAGAAATCACGCAAGCGGTTTTCGTCATTCTGGCCAGAAAGGCGGGTCACTTGGGAAAGAGTGCCATCCTTGAAGGTTGGCTTTATCAAACCGCCCGGCTGACAGCAACAACGTATATCCGCAGTGAAATCCGCCGCGCCCGCCGCGAACAGGAGGCTTACATGCAAACTGTGTTGAATGAAAATGAATCCGAAGTTTGGACGCAAATCGCTCCGCAATTGGACGCAGCGTTGGCCGGACTAAATCAGGCCGATAGAAACGCCATCGTCCTGCGATTTTTTTATGACAAGAGCATGAACGACATTGGCGCGGCTTTAGGTGCGACTGAAGACACAGCGAGGAAACGTGTAAATCGTGCGTTGGAAAAGCTACAGCAATTCTTCTTCAAGCGCGGCGTCACTTCGACGACAGCAACAATTGCCGGAGCGATTTCCGCCAACTCAATTCAAGCCGCGCCGGCGGCTTTGATTAAAACCACAACCGCCGTTGCGCTGGCCAAGGGTGCAGCGGCTTCAACCTCAACCCTAACAATCGTAAAAGGAACATTAAAAATTATGGCATGGACAAAAGCAAAAACAGCAGTTGTCGCACGCGTCGTCGTATTGCTTGCGGTAGGAACAACCACAACGCTGATTATCAAACATCAGCATCAATCCGAATCGCTGCCGAGCCAAGCACTACCACCTGCTCAAATTGGAACACGTTTGGGAGACTTTGCGCCGGATAAAGTCGCCTTCATGACGCAAATGAAATCCATGCAAATGACGATCATCCCAGCATTTATTCAATATGCGAAAGAGCACAACGATGATATTCCAAACACCATGGCAGATTTGCAGCCGTATCTTCCGACAAACACCGTTGGCATGGATGATGACCATTGGGAAATACTTGCCACCGGAAAATTGACGCCACAATTGAAGCAAAAGAATGTCATTTTATTTCAGCAGAAAAGTGTGCCGGCGGGTCAATTCGGCAATCTAAAAATAATCGCATACACGGATGGTCATTTTACAGGCAAAAAATAAAGTGAAACGTCGCGCTTTTACGCTGGTTGAACTATTGGTGGTCATTGCCGTCATCGCGATTCTCGCCGCGTTGCTTTTGCCTGTTTTGAGCCACGCCAAGGCAAGCGCGAAACGAACGGTCTGCCTGAATAATTTGAGGCAAATCAGTTTGGATGTCCGCATGTATGCTGACGACTCAAATGATGCTATGCCTAAAACTACGGGGATGACTAATTCCGTTCCCATGTATCTGGATGGCGCAACAGCTTTCAAAGAGCTTCTGGAAATTCATAGCGTATCAAACCTGTTTAAATGTCCGGCGGATACGTTTTATTTCGCTTACGGCACAAATGCTGCAAGCGGATATGTGGCGCAGAGTCTTCACGCGCAATTCACTTCTGATTATTCGAGCTACGGATTCAACGGAGGGCAAATGACTGTGTTCGGCACAAATACTCCCGGCATCGCCGGCCGTAAATTGAGTTCGATAAAAGAGCCGCCCAAGACCGTTCTCGTTGCGGAAATGTCAGCCTATTTTCCATGGTCATGGCATCAGCCAAAACATGGGGCGGCGCTTTTCAATGATGCGAAGAAC